>NZ_OPYO01000005.1:0-34156 GCF_900275665.1 Pseudomonas sp. JV241A | reverse complement strand
GCGCTGGGCGTGGTAGCCGGGGCCTCCGGGCTGACCGACACGGCAACTAATGAGGCGGTGAATCTGTCGCTCAACAGCGGCGTGGTCGAAGGCCGTACGGCCACGACCAACCAACTGTACTCCTCCGACAGCGTTGCCGCCCACGTTGACGTCACCCTCGATCAGCTTCGCGCCGTTGTGCATTCCGACACCAACAATCCGGATGATTCCACCAGCCTGACCGCCGACAACCTGGTGACCCTGACGGCAACCAAAACCGACAGGGATGGCGACAGCGTCCAGGCCACCCTCAACATCGGGCAGAACCTGGTGTTCAAGGACGACGGCCCGAGCATCAGCACCACCGGCACCGAGCCAACGCTGACGGTGGACGAAACTGTGCTGGCGACCAACGCCACGCAGAGCTTCGCCGCCAACTTCACCTCGGCGTTTGGCGCCGATGGCGCCGGCACGTTGACCTATGCACTGGGCGTGGTGGCAGGGGCTTCCGGGCTGACCGACACGGCCACTAATGAGGCGGTGAACCTGTCGCTCAACAGCGGCGTGGTCGAAGGCCGTACGGCGACGACCAACCAACTGGTGTTCACCGTCAGCGTTGCCGCCAACGGTGACGTCACCCTCGATCAGCTTCGCGCTGTGGTGCATTCCGACACCACCAATCCGGATGATTCCACCAGCCTGACCGCCGACAACCTGGTGACCCTGACGGCAACCAAAACCGACAGGGACGGCGACAGCGTCCAGGCCACCCTCAACATCGGGCAAAACCTGGTGTTCAAGGATGACGGCCCGAGCATCAGCACCACCGGCACCGAGCCAACGCTGACGGTGGACGAAACCATGCTGGCAACCAACGCCACGCAGAACTTCGCCGCCAACTTCACCTCGGCGTTTGGCGCCGATGGCGCCGGCACGTTGACCTATGCACTGGGCGTGGTAGTCGGGGCCTCCGGGCTGACCGACTCCGCTACCGGTGAGGCGGTGAATCTATCGCTCAACGGCGGCGTGGTGGAAGGTCGCACGGCCACGACCAATCACCTGGTGTTCACCGTCAGCGTTGCCACCAACGGTGACGTCACCCTCGACCAACTGCGCGCCGTGATCCATCCCGACACGACCAATCCGGATGACTCCACCAGCCTTGCCTCAGACAACCTGGTCACCCTGACCGCAACCAAGACCGACAGGGACGGCGACAGCGTCCAGGCCACCCTCAATATCGGGCAGAACCTGGTTATCAAGGACGACGGCCCGGCACTCGCCTTTGGCAACCTGATCGGGACCGGTAGTGTCCTTGCGCAATACGGCTTCTGGAGCATGGCCGCCGGCGCTGATGGACTGGGGACGGCGGGTCTGGACATCTCGTTGGTCAATGGCCAGTTCACCCTTGTCAGGCCAGACAACACGACCACGACCGGGACCGGCACGCTCACCGAACTGGTGCCCTCGCCGGACGTCAATGGTGCGTACCAGTTCGCCGGGACGTTGACCGGCGACTTCGACAACAACGCAGCAACGGCGAACACCACCGTCGACTACACGCTGACCGCCTATGCCAATGGCAGCTATGCACTGGATCTGGTGCAAGGTTTTGCTTCGACGATCGTGCTCAGCAGTGCCGACGGCTCGCTCGGTGCCGGCGGCCCGGACCCCGTGCGCACCTTGTTGATTCCGGCGCAGGATCCGCCGACTATTCCTTCGCCATCTGAGGAGATTGTGTTCTTCGGTGTTAACGCGACCACTAGCGCAAGCGATATATTTTCTGCCATCACCCCGGGAGCGTCCGACCTCACCGAAGCACAGATAGAGGCTGGCGGGTTTGCATTCATCGGCAGCGCGAACATGAACGTCAGCACGTCCGGCATTGGCATTACCAACAACAATCTGGATGGAAACGGGACGGCAGGCATCAATGCCGGTGACGAGAGCTTCGTCATCAATCCCGAGACCCTGTTGACGGGCATGAAGATTTTCATCGACAACTCGGTCCAGGGGTACAACCCGGCAACGGAGGAGCTGTACTACACGATCTTCTACGATGACGGCACGACGTCAGGTTCGCCGACGAAAGTTCTTGCCGCCGATCTGACCTCGGAGGATGGAGGACAGACGTCCTTCGTCATCGAAAGATCGGACTCGAAGCTCATTGACGCGGTCCAGCTCACCATGGGCCTGGGCGTGATCAAAATACCGGTGATCCAGTTCATCCAGGAGAGCGAGAGCCTGGCCAGCGATATCAAGCTGGCGTTCAATGCGACACTGACAGACAAGGACGGGGACACGGCGACCAGTGCATTCGACGCCAACCTGTTCGCCAACGACTCGGCCGAGGCAGAATTCGACTTCACCCTGGTCGGCACGGGCGGTGAGCGGGATGCCTTCAACATCGATCTGTCAGTCGCCGAGAACCAGTACCAGGTCATCGGCTTCGATGCGGGCCTCAGCCTGCGCGACACGCTGGTGCTCAACGGCGACCAGAGCGCCGTAGTCCAATCGATCAACAACAGTGGGGCAGACAGCATCGTGACGGTTGCCGAGTCTGGCGGACAGACAACGACCATCACCTTGGTCGGAGTCGATCTTCTCAATAGCGACATTGTGTTTGGCGGCGCCTGAGGCAGCGCAAGCGTGAAAGGATGCGAGGGTGGCGTGACAACCACCCTCGCATTGCTTGTGAAACTACGACAACGTTCTCGCCATCAACCAGGGACCTCGGGGGTGACCTGGCCCCCCCGAAGATCGCTCAGAGCGTGTTGTTTTGACATGAAGCTCAATCCCGCTCCCCCCGAATAGACTCGGGCGGTTCTTCGTTGTTGATGAGCCCGTGTTTCAGTGCATACATCAGCAAATCGATGCGATTGATCAGATCAAGCTTTTGATAGATGTTGCTGAGGTGATTGTGCACGGTGTGCTCGCTGATCCCCAGGCGCCCGGCGATGCTCACGTATTTGGCGGACGGGTCCCCCACGATGGCGCGAATCAGTTCCCTCTCGCGCAACGTCAGCCGCGCCTGTTTCGCCCGTTCCAGATTGCATCTCAAGGGGGTATGCACGCTCGCGGCATAGCCGGAAAGCCCACCGACCCAGGCCCTGTCCAGCCCACTGTTGTGATGATGGGCCTTGATGATGGCCTGGATAATCGATTCCGTCGGGTCTTCCGCCAACACGATGCCGCGTGCGCCCGCTTCTATCGCCTGGACAAAGGGGACGGCTTCGTACAGGCCTTTGAGCACCAGCACTTTCGTTTCAGCGCTGCGAGCCAACCCCGCGACGACCTCCAGCGGGTTCAGCGCATCCGGAAAGAAACTGAAAAGAATGACATTGGGATGCAACTGATCGGCAAGATCCAGCGCATTGGTATAGGTGATGGCCTCACCGCTCACCTCCATCCGCGGCTTCCTGGCATTGATCAAGTCATGAAGCCCCTTGAGAACCAGGGGACGACAATCGACCAACATCACACGTATCGGCTTTCTGTGGTTAGGCATGATGTTCCTGCCTCCCATGAAAAACGATCTATGACCTGCATCCGTTGATCGTTCTGAGTCAACGACCCTGGGAGCACTTTTACCTGTGGCATCGAAAAGGGTTGCAGACGTTTTCCATCGCTGGAAGACGCCACCGAGACAATACAAATACAAATAACTATCAATAGCTTACGCACGATTCTGTGCTCCCTAGAGCCCTCTACTGAGTCTAGGTCAGCACAACGCGCCGCCTGTACAGCCACCCACCAGCCATTGACTCGAACCTTAGGCGAGTAGCCGGGTTGATGTTTCTGGGAGTTGGCCCTAGTCCTCGGAAATCAAGGTCTTAGGCGGGCCACAGGCGACCTGCAAGCAGCGTTTGACAGCGAGCAGAATCGTCAATTAACAGACGAATGGTGTGTAGTTACATGCCCTAAAAATGCACCTGTCAATTTCTCGTCCAAACCGCTTGGCGATTCATCCGCTGGAATGGCCAGGCACGCTTTCTACTAATAATCGGATCCAACGCCCGCTGCTTGGGACGGGCTGCCGGGGCTCAACCAGTTGTTCACACTGCCTACACTTTCGGCTGGTGGTTTTCCCGCCCAACGGTTGAGGGTAAACACATTGCTGAGGAACTCGTATTGCGTCTTGAGCAGGTCACGCCTGGCGCGGAATTCGTTGCGTACACTGGCCAGAACATCGACGGCATTGACCATTCCATAGGTCAACGCTTTCTCTGCCGCCACCCTGGAAAGTTTTGCCGAGTCCAGGGCCAGACGATTTGCGTCGATTTTCTCGCCGTTCGAATTGGCAGTCAGGTAAGCGCTGGTGATCTCCTTGACCACCCGGCGCCGGATCGCTTCCAGCTCCTGCTCGGCGGCCAACTGATCCTGGTAAAGCCCACGGACTCGCGCCGAAGTCGAGCCGCCGCTGTACAGCGGCACCTGAACGCCGACGCCAGCAACATAGCTGTCAGTTCGCGGCGCCAGGGAGTTGTTGTAGCCCTCGTTGGTTTCTTGTGCACTCAGGTTCAGGCTCACGGTCGGATAGTGCCCACCCTTGCCACTGCGCAACGCTGCACCCGCTGCTTCGACCCCACTTTCGCTGGCCTTGAGGGCCGGGTTTAGCGCTATACCCTCGCGGACCCAGTTTTCCAGACTCTGCGCCGAAACCCGTAGTTGTGCGTCATCGCGAATGCGGTTGAGCTTCTCTTTGACCGGCCGGCCGACGATCTCCGCCAGCGCCTCACGACTGATTCTGGCCTGGTTGCGGGCATCCACTTCCTGCGCCGCAAGTAAATCCACCCGGGCCTTGAGGTCGAGCTGATCCGTCACCAACGCCAGCTGCTTTTCGTACAACGCATTGACTCGATCCAGGCTCTTTTGCGTAGTTCGGCGTTCCGCCCGCACCAACTCCAGCTCATCCTCGGCTGCTAACGCCGTGAAGTAACGCCGCGCCAATTCCACAGCGGCCTCGGCCTGGACATCCAGCGCTTGCGACTCCGACTGCCTGGCCAGGCTTTTGAATTTTTGGTAGTTCTCCCACGCGGCTTTGTTATAGAGATACTGACGCAGTACCAGGCTATAGCTTTCGCTATCGTAACTCTGCTGTACCAGGTCGTTTTCCTGGTGAATACGGTTCGATCCGGCATTGAGTGACAATTGCGGCAACAGCGCTCCCATGGCCTCGCGCTGATGTTCCTTGCCCGCCTGCGCTTGCGCAAAAGAGGCCAATACCTGCGGGTCCTCCAGGCGCGCTTCGCGATACAACTGCATGAGATCGGTGGAGAACGTAGAGGCGCTGACCCCGGCTGGCGCTTGTGCAGCGGGTTGCCCCAGGGCAGCCGCCACGGCAAGCATGCACACTCCCCCCAGAAGAACCGACGACATGCCCACGGTCATTCCTCGATCATTGATTGAGACATGACATCGCGGGCCGGCTGCATCAAGTACTGCAACAGCGTACGTTGCCCGGTGATGATCAACACGTCCGCCGGCATCCCCGGCAACAATTTGCGCTCACCCAAGGTGCGCGCGCCCTTTTCGGTTACCCGGACCCGCGCCAGGTAATAGGCTGCCCCGGTCTTTTCATTGGTAAGCCGGTCAGCCGACACGCTGCTGACCTCACCTTCGATCACCGGGGTTGTCGAACTCTTGAACGCACCGAAACGGATATCGGCGCGCTTGCCGATGGCAATGCGATCAATATCCACTGGCGCCACCTGGGCCTCGATGACCAGTTCGGAAACCGATGGAACGATGTCCAGCAACGGCGTCGCTGGCCGCACTACCCCACCAATGGTGTGCACTGTCATGCCAATCACCATGCCCGCATCGGGCGCACGGATGACGATATGGTTGAGCCGGTCTTCCAGGGCCGAGGTTTTCTCTTGCAGGTCATATATCCGGGTCTGGACCTCAGCCAGTTGCTTGGCAACGTCGGCATTGAAATCCTTGTCGACTTGCAGAATCTGCAACTGCGTTTCGTTGATTTGCAGGCGCGTCCGGTTAATAGCGGAACGGTGATCCGCCACCTCCGACCTGAGCATCCCCAGCTTGCGCTCCTGTTCGAGCAGACGTTGTTTGTCGACGAACCCCTGATGCAGCAGATCGCTCAACTCTTTGATTTCACCACTGTAGGATTTCTCCAGGCCAACCTTGGCAGCAATCATCGACTCCAATCCCTTGATCTGTTGATTCAACTGGCCAATGCGCTCGCGCAGCACCGCTATCTGGCCCAGCCGCGAACCCTGCCGGGCATTGAAAACCTGAGTCTCGCCCTGGCGCGCTTCCTCTCCTCGCAGGCTGGCGAGATCGGCGATCTGCCCAAAGCCAATCACCGGGAGCGTGTCGCGCTCGGCGATAAGCCTTGCCTCCATGGCACTGGCCGCAACCAACTGGCCTCTGGCCATCTCGTACTCGAAGCGTAGCTGGGCATCATCGAGAACGATCAACGGGTCATCACGCTTGACGATGTCCCCGTCATGGGCCAGCACGTCTTTGACAATCCCGCCTTCAAGATGCTGGACCGTTTTGCGATAGGCCTGCACGGTGACCACCCCCGGCGCGTAAGCGGCTCCGTCGAGGGGTGCAATTGCCGCCCAGGTGCCGAACAGGCCAAAAGTAATCCCCACAATGCCAAGGCCCAGGCGGCGGATTTTTCGATCTGCTATGGGCAGGTCGGCGAAGCTTTCAATTTGACGGTTGGGCATCGTAGAGGTCATTGCCATTGCCCTTGCTGGTCTCGACCGGGGCTACGCTGGCACCTGCTGGTGCTGGCATGGCGGGCTTTTGTACCGGCGGTTGCTGCGCGTTGAGTTCGGCCAGCACATGGTCGCGTGGCCCATAGAGACTGATAACCCCGGCTCTCATCACCATGAGCCGGTCAAGTTGCGAGACGATGTTGGTTCGGTGAGTAATTACAAAGAGGGTCGCGCCGGTCTGCTTGAGCTGCTGGATGGCTGCAGCCAGGGCGCGATCGCCGACGTCGTCAAGATTGGAGTTGGGCTCGTCGAGAATAATCAGCCGCGGGTTGCCATACAGGGCGCGAGCCAGGCCGATGCGCTGGCGCTGCCCTCCCGACAGCATGACGCCCTCGCTGCCAATGATGGTGTCGTAGCCATCAGGCAACAGCAAAATCATTTCGTGAACGCCAGCCGTCCTGGCAGCTTGAATGACTTTCGCCGAATCGACCTCGGCGAAACGGGCAATGTTCTCGGCGACGCTGCCTTCGAACAGTTCAATATCCTGAGGCAAATAACCAATATGCGGGCCAAGCTCCTGTTTGTCCCAGGCACTGATGTCCGCGCCATCCAGCCGGACCACGCCCTGCTGGGGCGCCCATACACCCATCAGTGCTCTGGCCAGTGTCGACTTGCCCGAGGCGCTTGGACCGATGATTCCCACCACGCAACCGGCAGGTACGCTGAAACTGATATTTTTGATGATCGGAGTTTTCGAGCCAGGTGCCGCAACAATCAGATTCTCGACCTGCACGTGCCCCTGGGGCGCAGGTAAAGACAGACGCTCGGGTTGCGCTTGTTGTTTGTCGAGGATGTCGTTCAGACGGCTGTACTGCGAGCGCGCGGCAATAAAGCCTTTCCAGCCACCGATGATCAGATCGATTGGGGCCAGTGCACGCCCCAGCAGCACAGCTCCCGCGAACACCATACCTGCGCCCACCTGATGATCCACCGCCAGGTAGGCCCCCAGTCCCAGCACCAGTGATTGCACCAGGAGCCGGAACGACCGGGAAAGCGTGCTGACAAGCGCGGCTCGATCACTGGCCAGGGACTGCAGCAACAGCACGCTCCTCTGCCGACGCCCCCACCGATCCATCAGGGTTTCAAGCATGCCCATGGACTCGATGACCTCGGCGTTGCGCAGGTTCTTGGTGGTGTAGAGCGTCGCGCCGATATGCTCCTTGTTGGCTTGGGCCAGTACCGGTCCGGTCAGCCTCTCATTGATAAATGCGAGCAGTAGCAACAACACCGCGCTGCCCGTCGCGACCCAACCAAACCAGGGGTGAAACGCGAACATCACCGCGATATAGATCGGCAACCAGGGAGCGTCGAAAAAGGCGAACAGACCGTTGCCGGAAAGAAACTGCCTCAAGCCCGTCAAGTCGTTGAGCGACTGCGCCGAAGCATCCATGCCGCCACTTTCCAGAGCCCGCTTGAAACTGGCCTTATAAACCTGACGACTCAACAACACATCCAGCCGGGTACTGACCCGAATCATGATGCGCGAACGAACCCACTCCAGGGAGGCGAGCGTGATCAGCAGCCCAGTCATGATCAGCGTAAGCATGGCCAGGGTCGTCAGGCTTCCGCTAGCCATCACTCGGCCATATACCTGAAGCATATAGAAGGTAGGGACGAGCATTAACGCGTTAATGAAAAAACTAAAAAAACCAACAGAAACAAAGCTATCTCTACAGGTTTTCAACGCGTGTTTCAGACTGTTTTCAGGTGTGCTTCGCATGGAAACCCCTGCTCGAAACCCCCATCCTGCTTGGAGCTTAGATCATGCCAAGGACCGCGTGTAGCAATTGGCCTGATCGTCTCAGGCAAGTCGCCTGCAGCAGGAAAAACCTGGCCTCAATAAGCACCGAGGGGCGTTAGCAGAATTGAGTCAACAGGAAACTTCCCCCCTGAAATGACAAAGCCCCCGCAATGCGGGGGCTTTCAGAAGAAACTTTACGGGAAAGTCTCTACGGCTGGTCAGAACGGAATATCGTCATCAAAGCTGTCGAAGTCCGGAGCCGGCTGCGGTGCGGCCTGCTGTGGTGCTGGACGCTGCTGTTGCGGCGCGGACTGCTGCGGACGCGGAGCCTGCTGGCGTGGCGCCTGGTTGTAGTTGTTGCCGCCTTGCGGGGCGCCGTCCTGATTCTGTGGACGGCCGCCGAGCAGCTGCATGGTGCCCTGCATGTCGACGACAATTTCAGTGGTGTAACGCTTGATGCCGTCTTTTTCCCACTCGCGGGTCTGCAGCTTGCCTTCGATGTAGACTTGCGAACCTTTGCGCAGGTATTCACCGGCGATCTCGGCAACCTTGCCGAACATCGAAACGCGGTGCCATTCGGTGCGCTCGACCTTCTGGCCGGTCTGCTTGTCGGTCCACTGCTCGCTGGTAGCCAGGCTCAGGTTGGTCACGGCGTTACCGTTGGGCAGGTAGCGGACTTCGGGATCCTGGCCGCAGGTACCGACCAGAATGACTTTGTTAACCCCACGGGCCATAACGTTCTCCTAGGCTTCGCACGCGGAGGAAGCCGGGTTTACCAGGCGTTCCAGGGTCGTGCGATCCAAAATTTGTGTATCAAGTTTGATATAGATGGCGGCTTCATCGGCCACCACCACTGCGTCGGTCACACCCGGGACGGCCATCAGCCGCTCGGTCAGCCCCGCTTCCCGTACCGCCTCGGCCGATAACGGCATGCGCAGGCTGGTCACGTACGGCGGTTCACGCATGCTCAGCGCCACGCCCCACCACAGGGCACACAACGCTGCGCAGCCAAGGAACACCGTGCTCAGGCCACCGTGCTGGAACAACCAGCCACCGAGAATTCCTCCCAGCGCGGCGCCAAGGAACTGGCTGGTGGAATACACCCCCATGGCCGTGCCCTTGCCGCCGGCGGGCGACACCTTGCTTACCAGTGAAGGCAAGGATGCCTCCAGCAGGTTGAAGGCGGTGAAGAATATCACGGTGCCGATCACCAGTTCGTGCAAGTTGTCTGCTGACAGCCAGAAGAATAGCTCGGTAAGCATCAACACACTGACCGCGCCCAGCAGGACACGTTTCATCTTGCGCTTTTTTTCGCCGTAGATGATGAACGGGATCATTGCAAAGAATGAAATCAGCAAGGCAATCAGGTACACCCACCAGTGCTCTTCCTTCGGCAGACCACCACGCTCGACGAAGGCCAGCGGCAACGCGATGAAACTGGCCATCAGAATGGCATGCAGCACAAAGATGCCGACGTCCAGGCGCAGCAGGTCCGGGTGGCGCAGGGTCGGCATCAGCGCCTGCTTGGCGACCCCGGATTCGCGATGCTGCAGGGCGCCGTGGGACGGCGGCACCACAAAGGCAATGATCGCAATACCGACCACCGCCATGGCCGCCGTGGCCAGGAACAGCCCGGACAGGCCGAAGGCACGGGTGACCAGCGGGCCGACGACCATGGCCACGGCGAACGACAAGCCGATGCTCATGCCGATCATGGCCATGGCCTTGGTGCGGTGCTGTTCGCGGGTCAGGTCCGAGAGCAAGGCCATGACCGCGGCAGAAATCGCCCCGGCGCCTTGCAGGATGCGTCCGGCGATCACCCCCCAGATCGAGTCGGCCTGGGCCGCCAGCACGCTGCCCAGGGCAAAGATCACCAGCCCCAGATAAATCACCGGGCGGCGGCCGATGCGATCGGAAATCACCCCGAACGGAATCTGCAGGAAGGCCTGGGTCAGACCGTAGGCACCAATGGCCAGGCCGATCAATGCCGGAGTGGCACCGGCCAGGTCCATGCCATAGGTCGCCAGTACCGGCAGGACCATGAACATGCCCAGCATACGGAAGGCGAACACCAGGGCCAGGCCGCCTGCGGCGCGGGTCTCGCTGCCACTCATGCGTTCGCTGTGGGGATCGTGCATGGATAAACCTCGTGTGAACCGGCGGCGATTCTACCAGTCCCATCGCTTAACGGCATATACGCGACGCTTTGCCGCGTAATGGCATGGAGCCGTATACTCAACCGTTTATGCCCGCCGAGCGAGGCCGCAGTGGACAAGATCCTGATTCGTGGGGCACGAACCCACAACCTGAAGAACATCGACCTGACCCTGCCCCGGGACAAGTTGATCGTCATTACCGGCCTGTCCGGTTCCGGCAAGTCGTCCCTGGCCTTCGATACCCTGTACGCCGAAGGCCAGCGCCGCTATGTCGAATCGCTGTCGGCCTATGCCCGGCAGTTCCTGTCGATGATGGAAAAACCCGACGTCGACACCATCGAAGGTTTGTCGCCGGCGATTTCCATCGAGCAAAAGTCGACCTCGCACAACCCGCGTTCGACCGTCGGCACCATCACTGAAATCTACGACTACCTGCGTCTGCTTTACGCCCGCGTCGGCACCCCGCGCTGCCCGGACCATGACATCCCGCTGGAAGCACAGACCGTCAGCCAGATGGTCGACCTGGTGCTGGCCCAGCCAGAAGGCAGCAAGCTGATGCTGCTGGCGCCGGTGATTCGCGAGCGCAAGGGTGAACACCTGGCGGTCTTCGAAGAACTGCGCGCCCAGGGCTTTGTCCGTGCGCGGGTCAACGGCAAGCTGTTCGAACTCGATGAACTGCCGAAGCTGGACAAGCAGAAAAAGCACACCATCGAAGTGGTGGTCGACCGTTTCAAGGTTCGCGAAGACCTGCAACAGCGCCTGGCCGAGTCATTCGAAACCGCGCTGAAGCTGGCTGACGGCATCGCCCTGGTCGCCTCGATGGATGACGAGCCGTTCGAGGAGATGATCTTCTCCGCCCGCTTCGCCTGCCCGATCTGCGGCCATGCGATCAGCGAGCTGGAACCCAAGCTGTTCTCCTTCAACAATCCGGCCGGCGCCTGCCCGACCTGCGACGGCCTTGGGGTCAAACAGTTCTTTGACACCAAGCGCCTGGTCAATGGCGAGTTGACCCTGGCCGAAGGCGCGATCCGCGGCTGGGACCGGCGCAACGTCTACTACTTCCAGATGCTCGGCTCGCTGGCCGCGCATTATGACTTCAGCCTCGAAATCCCCTTCGGCGAGCTGCCGGCCGAGCAGCAGAAAGTCATCCTCCACGGCAGCGGCAAGCAGAACGTCGACTTCAAGTACCTCAACGACCGTGGCGATATCGTCAAGCGCTCGCACCCGTTCGAAGGCATCGTGCCGAACCTGGAGCGGCGCTACCGCGAGACCGAATCGGCGACCGTGCGTGAAGAACTGGCCAAGTTCCTCAGCACCCAGCCCTGCCCGGATTGCCGCGGTACCCGCCTGCGTCGCGAGGCGCGGCATGTATGGGTCGGCGAGAAAACCCTGCCGGCGGTCACCTGCCTGCCGATCGGCGAAGCCAGCGGCTACTTCGGTGGCCTGAAACTGACCGGTCGACGTGGCGAAATTGCCGACAAGATTCTCAAGGAAATCTGCGAACGCCTGCAGTTTCTGGTCAACGTCGGCCTCGACTACCTGACCCTCGACCGCAGCGCTGACACTCTTTCGGGCGGCGAAGCCCAGCGTATCCGCCTGGCCAGCCAGATCGGCGCCGGCCTGGTCGGGGTGATGTACATCCTCGACGAACCGTCCATCGGCCTGCACCAGCGCGACAACGACCGTTTGCTCGGCACCCTCAATCACCTGCGCGACATCGGCAACACGGTGATCGTGGTCGAGCACGACGAGGACGCCATTCGCCTGGCCGACTACGTGGTGGACATCGGGCCGGGCGCCGGCGTGCACGGCGGCCAGATCGTCGCCGAAGGGACGCCGGCCGAGGTCATGGCCCATCCGGATTCGCTGACCGGCAAGTACCTGTCGGGCCGGGTCAAGATTGCCGTACCACCCAAGCGTACTCCGCGTAACAAGAAGCTTTCGCTCAAGCTCAAGGGCGCGCGCGGCAACAACCTGCAGAACGTCGACCTGGACATCCCGATTGGCCTGCTGACTTGTGTGACTGGCGTGTCCGGTTCGGGCAAGTCGACGCTGATCAACAACACCCTGTTCCCGCTCAGTGCCACCGCCCTCAATGGCGCCAGCACCCTGGAAGCGGCGCCGCACGACAGCTGCGATGGCCTGCAGCACCTGGACAAGGTGGTCGACATTGACCAGAGCCCGATCGGCCGCACCCCGCGCTCGAACCCGGCGACCTACACCGGCCTGTTCACGCCGATCCGCGAACTGTTCTCCGGCGTCCCGGAGTCGCGCTCGCGCGGTTACGGCCCGGGGCGCTTCTCGTTCAACGTCAAGGGTGGGCGCTGCGAGGCCTGCCAGGGCGACGGCCTGATCAAGGTTGAGATGCACTTCCTGCCGGACATCTACGTGCCGTGCGATGTGTGCAAGAGCAAGCGCTACAACCGCGAAACCCTGGAGATCAAGTACAAGGGCAAGAACATCCACGAGGTCCTCGAAATGACCATCGAGGAAGCCCGCGAGTTCTTCGACGCGGTGCCGGCGCTGGCGCGCAAGCTGCAGACGCTAATGGATGTAGGTCTGTCCTACATCAAGCTCGGGCAGTCGGCGACCACGCTGTCAGGTGGCGAGGCGCAGCGGGTCAAGCTGTCTCGCGAGCTGTCCAAGCGCGATACCGGCAAGACCCTGTACATCCTCGACGAGCCGACCACCGGCCTGCACTTTGCCGATATCCAGCAGTTGCTCGATGTACTGCACCGCCTGCGCGATCACGGCAACACTGTGGTAGTGATCGAGCACAACCTGGACGTGATCAAGACCGCCGACTGGATCGTCGACCTAGGCCCCGAGGGCGGCTCCAAGGGCGGGCAGATCATCGGCTTTGGTACGCCGGAAGACGTGGCCGAGATGAAGCAGTCGTACACCGGCTACTACCTCAAGCCGCTGCTTGAGCGGGATCGCGCCTGATGTAGGAGCGGCGGTGCGACTTGCCCCTCGATTGCGGTTTGTCTATCGCATCGCGGGGCAAGCCCGCTCCCACCAAGAGATCCCCAGATAACAAAAAGCCCCGCACTGGCGGGGCTTTTTTTGATCGGGAAAATTACATCTGCGATTGCAGGTAGTTTTCCAGGCCGATCGACTTGATCAGGCCCTGCTGCTTTTCCAGCCAGTAGGTGTGATCTTCTTCGGTATCGGCCAGCTGCAGGCGCAGGATGTCGCGGCTGATGTAGTCTTTGTGCAGCTCGCACAACTCGATGCCTTTGCACAGCGCAGCGCGCACCTTGTACTCAAGGCGCAGGTCGGCGGCGATCATGTCCGGCACGGTGGTGCCAACGTCCAGGTCGTCAGGACGCATGCGCGGGGTGCCTTCCAGCATGAGGATACGACGCATCAGGGCATCGGCGTGTTGCGCCTCTTCTTCCATTTCGTGGTTGATACGCTCGTAGAGCTTGCTCAAGCCCCAGTCTTCGTACATCCGCGAGTGAATGAAATATTGGTCACGTGCCGCCAGTTCGCCCGTCAGCAACGTGTTGAGATAATCGATTACGTCCGGGTGACCTTGCATCGCCCTGCCTCTCCCTGTGTGAAAGACATAGTTTGAACCAGGATGACCGGAAGGTCACTGAGAATCGGGCATAAAAGTGCAAAAAAGCGGGCAAACGGTAGTGATATGCATTGAAAAACCGCCCAAATGAGGGCGGTTCTTCTTATCACTTCGACTTAGGCGAGATTCAGGCCCAAAGCCTTGGCAATTCCTTCGCCATAGGCCGGATCGGCCTTGAAGAAGTGTTGCAGCTGGCGCTGAACCACGTCTTCAGTCACCCCGGCCATGGCGCCGGCGATGTTGCTGATCAGCAGGGCCTTCTGCTCCGGATTCATCAGGCGGAACAGCGCCCCGGCGTGACTGTAGTAGTCGGTGTCTTCGCGGTGATCGTAACGATCGGCGACACCGTTCAGGGCCAGTGAAGGCTCCGCGTACTGAGGAGCCTGCTTCGGCGCATTGGCGTAGCTGTTCGGCTCGTAGTTCGGTGCCGCACCGCCGTTGCTGCCAAAAGCCATCGAGCCATCACGCTGGTAGCTGTTCACCGGGCTACGTGGGGCGTTGACCGGCAGTTGCTGGTGGTTGGTCCCGACACGGTAGCGATGTGCGTCTGCGTAGGCGAATACGCGGCCCTGAAGCATGCGGTCCGGCGACAGGCCAACCCCCGGCACCATGTTGCTCGGGCCGAACGCCGCTTGTTCGACTTCGGCAAAGTAGTTCAGCGGGTTGCGGTTGAGCTCCAGCTCGCCGATCTCGATCAACGGGTAGTCCTTCTGCGACCAGGTCTTGGTCACGTCGAACGGGTTTTCATCGCGGCTGGCCGCCTCTTCCTCGCTCATCACCTGAATGCACACGGCCCATTTCGGGAAGTCGCCACGCTCGATCGCTTCGAACAGGTCGCGTTGGGCGTAGTCCGGGTCGGTGCCAGCCAGGCGCGCGGCATCGGCGGGGGCCAGGTTCTTGATGCCCTGCCTGGTTTTGAAGTGCCATTTGACCCAGGTACGCTGGCCCTGAGCATTGATCAGGCTATAGGTGTGACTGCCGAAGCCGTGCATGTGACGGTAGCCGTCCGGGATCCCACGGTCTGAGAACAGGATGGTGACCTGGTGCAGCGCCTCGGGCGAATGCGACCAGAAGTCCCACATCATCTGCGCGCTTTTCAGGTTGCTTTGCGGCAGGCGCTTCTGGGTGTGGATAAAGTCGGGGAATTTCAGTGGGTCACGGATGAAGAACACTGGAGTGTTGTTGCCAACGATGTCCCAGTTGCCTTCTTCGGTGTAGAACTTCAGGGCGAAACCACGTGGGTCACGCTCGGTATCGGCCGAACCACGCTCGCCACCGACCGTGGAGAAGCGCAGGAAGGTTTCGGTCTGCTTGCCAACGCTGTTGAACAGCCTGGCGCAGCTGTACTGGGTGATATCGCGGGTGACGGTGAAGGTGCCATAGGCACCCGAGCCTTTGGCGTGTACGCGGCGCTCAGGGATGTTCTCGCGGTTGAAGTGCGCGAGTTTCTCGATCAGGTGGAAGTCATCCAGCAACAACGGGCCACGCGGGCCTGCCGAACGCGAATTCTGGTTGTCGGCCACCGGCGCGCCGCTGGCGGTGGTCAGTATTTTGTTCTGGCTCATGCTCTCTCTCCCTATCGGTCTTGAACGGCCGGCTAATCGGCTCGGGATGAGTATCGACCACAACTATGACAACAACAAATTCATTAACTGATTCATATCAATAGATTATTACAATACATGCAGACACAAAAAACCGGGCACTAGGCCCGGCTTCTTGTTACAGACTGTTCGCCTTACTCAGCAGCTTCAACCGAGCCACCGACAGGACGATCAACCAGCTCGACGTACGCCATAGGTGCGTTATCGCCAGCGCGGAAGCCGCACTTGAGGATACGCAGGTAGCCGCCCTGACGGGTGGCATAGCGCTTGCCCAGATCGTTGAACAGCTTACCGACGATTTCTTTCGAACGAGTACGGTCGAAAGCCAGACGACGGTTAGCAACGCTGTCTTCCTTGGCCAGGGTGATCAGCGGCTCGGCAACGCGGCGCAGTTCCTTGGCTTTTGGCAGAGTAGTTTTGATCAGCTCGTGCTCGAACAGCGACACCGCCATGTTTTGGAACATGGCCTTACGGTGAGAGCTGGTACGGCTCAGGTGACGTCCACTTTTACGATGACGCATGGGTTCATTCCTTACCAAACACTACGTTCGGTGATTACGACGATCAGGCAGTCGCCTTGTCGTCCTTCTTAAGACTTGCAGGCGGCCAGTTGTCGAGGCGCATGCCGAGGGACAGACCGCGGGAGGCCAGAACGTCCTTGATTTCAGTCAAGGATTTCTTGCCCAGGTTCGGAGTCTTCAACAGCTCTACTTCGGTACGCTGAATCAGGTCGCCGATGTAGTAGATGTTTTCCGCCTTAAGGCAGTTAGCCGAACGTACAGTCAGTTCCAGATCGTCAACCGGGCGAAGCAGGATCGGATCGATCTCGTCTTCCTGCTCGACAACCACTGGTTCACTGTCACCTTTGAGGTCGACGAACGCAGCCAACTGCTGTTGCAGGATGGTTGCAGCGCGACGGATAGCCTCTTCAGGATCCAGAGTACCGTTGGTTTCCAGATCAATTACCAGCTTGTCCAGGTTGGTACGCTGCTCGACACGGGCGTTTTCCACCACGTATGCGATACGGCGAACCGGGCTGAACGAAGAGTCGAGCTGCAAGCGACCAATGCTGCGGCTTTCGTCTTCATCGCTCTGACGCGAATCGGCCGGCTCATAACCACGACCACGAGCTACGGTGAGCTTCATGTTCAAGGCGCCGTTGGACGCCAGGTTAGCGATTACGTGATCGGGGTTAACGATCTCGACATCATGATCCAGCTGAATATCGGCAGCGGTAACCACCCCCGAACCCTTCTTCGACAAGGTCAGCGTAACTTCGTCACGACCGTGCAGTTTGATAGCCAGGCCTTTCAGGTTCAACAGGATTTCAATGACATCTTCCTGTACACCTTCGATTGCCGAGTACTCATGGAGTACACCGTCAATCTCGGCCTCGACTACTGCACAGCCAGGCATGGAGGACAACAGGATGCGGCGCAGCGCGTTGCCCAGGGTATGGCCAAAGCCACGCTCGAGAGGCTCGAGCGTGATTTTAGCGCGGGTTGGACTGACGACCTGCACATCGATGTGGCGGGGCGTCAGGAACTCATTTACCGAAATCTGCATGGATGCACCTATTTTCTAGCCCTTACTTGGAGTAGAGCTCGACAATCAGGCTTTCGTTGATGTCGGCGGACAGGTCACTGCGAGCAGGAACGTTCTTGAAAACGCCCGACTTCTTGGCAGCATCCACATCTACCCACTCAACGCGGCCACGCTGGGCGCACAGTTCAAGGGCTTGAACAATGCGCAGCTGGTTCAGCGACTTCTCGCGAACCGCGACCACGTCACCCGGACGAACTTGGTAGGACGGAACGTTTACAGTCTTGCCGTTTACGCTGATCGCTTTGTGCGAAACCAGCTGACGGGATTCGGCACGAGTAGCGCCAAAGCCCATACGATAAACGACGTTATCCAGACGGCACTCGAGCAGTTGCAGCAGGTTCTCACCAGTAGCGCCCTTCTTGGAGGCCGCTTGCTTGTAGTAACCGCTGAATTGACGCTCGAGGACGCCGTAGATACGACGAACTTTTTGTTTCTCACGCAGCTGGGTGCCGTAGTCGGACTGACGACCGCGGCGCTGACCGTGGATACCTGGGGCTGCTTCGATGTTGCACTTCGATTCCAGAGCGCGAACGCCGCTCTTCAGGAACAGATCGGTGCCTTCACGACGAGACAGTTTGCATTTTGGACCAATGTAACGTGCCATTTATCTGTCTCCTGATTACACGCGGCGCTTCTTCGGCGGACGGCACCCGTTATGCGGGATTGGCGTCACGTCGGTGATGCTGGCGATCTTATAGCCACAGCCGTTCAGAGCACGAACAGCGGACTCACGACCTGGACCTGGACCCTTGACGTTGACGTCGAGGTTCTTCAGACCATATTCCAGCGCAGCTTGACCAGCACGTTCAGCAGCTACCTGAGCAGCGAACGGGGTGGACTTGCGGGAACCGCGGAAACCCGAACCGCCGGAGGTAGCCCAGGACAGAGCGTTACCTTGACGATCGGTGATGGTCACGATGGTGTTGTTAAAAGACGCATGGATGTGGGCGATGCCATCAACCACTGTCTTTTTGACTTTTTTACGAGGACGAGCAGCAGGTTTTGCCATTTCTAAATTCCTGTCGATTCGCTGGTGCGATTACTTGCGGATCGGCTTACGCGGGCCCTTACGGGTACGCGCGTTGGTCTTGGTACGCTGACCGCGTACTGGCAGACCCCGACGATGACGCAGGCCGCGGTAGCAACCCAGGTCCATCAACCGCTTGATTTTCATGTTGATGTCACGGCGCAGATCACCTTCGGTGATGTACTTCGCAACTTCAGTACGCAGCGATTCAACCTGCTCGTCGCTCAGATCCTTGATCTTTGCGGCTGGGTTGACCCCAGTGTCTGCACAGATTTTCTGTGCAGTAGTGCGACCAACACCATAGATGTAGGTCAGCGAGATAACAGTGTGCTTGTTATCTGGAATGTTGACGCCTGCAATACGGGCCATTCAGTGGGACTCCAATTGACAGCTACCTACGCCCCGGAAGCCAAGAAATAGGGCGCGAGATAATATCGCTGTAGAAACAAATAATCAACCCAGCAGCGCACTAGCTGCTGGGTTTGAAGCGCAGATCACAATCAGCCTTGGCGCTGCTTGTGACGTGGTTCCGCACTGCAAATTACTCGAACGACACCTTCGCGGCGAATAATTTTGCAGTTACGGCACAGCTTTTTCACCGATGCACGAACTTTCATCACCAACTCCTCGAACCTTAAGGGTCAATCAGCGCAGCAGACCGCTGCCACCGTAGCCTTTCAGGTTGGCTTTCTTCATCAGGGATTCGTACTGGTGCGAAACGAGGTGCGATTGTACTTGGGACATGAAGTCCATCACAACCACTACCACAATCAGCAACGAGGTCCCGCCAAGGTAGAACGGAACGTTTGCCGCGACCACCAGGAACTGGGGAAGCAGACACACGGCCGTCATATAAAGAGCACCGAACATGGTCAAGCGGGTCAGAACGCCATCAATGTAGCGCGCCGACTGCTCGCCCGGACGGATACCCGGAATAAAGGCACCGGACTTCTTCAGGTTTTCCGCTACGTCTTTCGGATTGAACATCAACGCCGTATAGAAGAAGCAGAAGAAAATAATCCCTGCACTAAACAGCAGAATATTCAACGGCTGACCAGGAGCGATCGACTGCGAGATGTCCTGCAACCAGCCCATACCTTCGGACTGACCGAACCAGGCACCCAGCGAAGCCGGGAACAGCAAGATGCTGCTCGCGAAAATGGCAGGAATTACGCCCGCCATGTTCACTTTCAACGGCAAGTGGCTGGTCTGCGCAGCGAAGACCTTGCGGCCCTGCTGACGCTTGGCGTAGTGAACGGCGATACGACGCTGACCACGCTCAATGAACACCACGAAACCGATAATCGCTACTGCCAGCAAACCGATAGCGACCAGGGCGAAAATATTGATATCGCCTGTGCGTGCAGACTCGAAAGACTGCCCGATTGCTCTCGGAAGACCGGCGACGATACCTGCGAAGATCAACATCGAGATACCGTTGCCTACACCGCGCTCGGTGATCTGCTCGCCCAGCCACATCATGAACATCGCGCCGGCCACGAAAGTGGACACCGCAACGAAATGGAAGCCAAAGTCAGCAGAAAACGCCACGCCCTGACCGGCCAGACCAATGGACATGCCAATGGCCTGGACCAGCGCCAGGATAACGGTGCCGTAGCGGGTGTACTGGCTGATCTTGCGACGGCCAGCTTCACCTTCCTTCTTCAACTGCTCCAGCTGCGGGCTAACGGCGGTCATCAGCTGCATGATGATCGATGCCGAAATGTACGGCATGATCCCCAGTGCAAAGATGCTCATCCGTTCCAGCGCGCCGCCGGAAAACATGTTGAACAAGCTAAGAATGGTCCCCTCATTCTGTCGAAACAGTTCCGCCAGCCGGTCCGGGTTGATACCTGGAACTGGGATGTGTGCGCCTATCCGGTAGACGATGATCGCCAGGAACAGAAAACGCAGACGAGCCCAGAGTTCAGACATCCCGCCTTTGCCGAGCGAAGAGAGAGCACCTTGCTTAGCCATTTATTCCTCGAACTTGCCGCCAGCTGCTTCGATAGCCGCACGCGCACCTTTGGTGGCTGCGATACCCTTGATGGTGACCGCGCGAGTAACTTCGCCGGACAGCATGATTTTCACACGCTGTACGCTTTGGTTAATCACGTTGGCATCCTTCAAGGATTGCACGGTGACAACGTCGCCTTCCACTTTGGCCAGCTCGGACAGACGCACTTCTGCGCGGTCCATGGCTTTCAGGGAAACGAAGCCGAATTTCGGCAGACGACGGTGCAGCGGCTGTTGACCGCCTTCAAAGCCTGGAGCAATGGTGCCACCGGAACGGGAGGTTTGACCTTTGTGGCCGCGGCCACCAGTCTTACCCAAACCGCTACCGATACCACGGCCCGGACGATGCTTCTCGCGACGGGAACCCGGCGCTGGACTCAGATCATTGAGTTTCATCGATTAACCCTCGACGCGCAGCATGTAGTAAGCCTTGTTGATCATCCCGCGATTCTCGGGAGTATCCAGGACTTCTACAGTGTGACCGATGCGGCGCAGACCCAGACCCTTAACACACAGTTTGTGGTTAGGGAGACGGCCGGCGGTGCTTTTGATCAGCGTTACTTTAACGGTAGCCATGATCAGCGGATCTCCTCAACGCTCTTGCCGCGCTTGGCAGCAATGGACTCAGGAGATTGCATAGCCTTCAGACCCTTGAAAGTGGCATGAACCACGTTCACTGGGTTGGTCGAGCCATAGCACTTGGCCAGGACGTTCTGAACGCCAGCAACTTCCAGGACGGCACGCATTGCGCCACCGGCGATGATACCGGTACCTTCCGAGGCAGGCTGCATGTACACCTTCGACGCGCCATGGGCGGACTTGGTGGCGTACTGCAGAGTAGTGCCGTTCAGGTCTACCTGAATCATGTTGCGACGAGCAGCTTCCATGGCTTTCTGGATCGCAGCAGGTACTTCGCGCGACTTGCCACGGCCGAAGCCAACACGACCTTTACCATCACCAACCACGGTCAACGCGGTGAAAGTGAAGATACGGCCGCCTTTGACGGTTTTAGCAACGCGGTTAACTTGAACCAGCTTCTCGATGTAGCCTTCGTCGCGCTTTTGATCGTTATTTGCCATAACTTAGAACTCCAGCCCGCCTTCACGAGCAGCATCAGCCAGCGCTTTGACGCGGCCATGGTACTTGAAGCCGGAACGGTCAAAGGCAACTTGAGATACACCGGCGGCTTTCGCGCGCTCAGCTACCAGCTTGCCAACCTTAGTGGCCGCGTCGATGTTGCCGGTGGCACCATCACGCAGTTCTTTGTCCAAGGTCGAGGCACTGGCCAAAACCTTGCTGCCGTCGGCCGAAATGACCTGGGCGTAGATGTGCTGCGAGGAGCGGAACACGCAGAGACGCACGACTTCGAGTTCGTGCATTTTCAGGCGTGCTTTGCGAGCGCGACGCAGTCGAGTAACTTTTTTGTCGGTCATTTGCTAGGCCCTACTTCTTCTTGGCTTCTTTACGACGGACGACTTCGTCCGCGTAACGCACACCCTTGCCTTTGTACGGCTCTGGTGGACGGAAGTCGCGGATTTCAGCGGCCACCTGACCTACCAGCTGCTTGTCGATACCCTTGATCAGGATATCGGTCTGGCTTGGGGTCTCTGCGGTGATACCGGCCGGCAGTTCGTAATCCACTGGATGCGAGAAGCCGAGTGCCAGGTTCAGCACGGTGCCTTTGGCTTGTGCTTTGTAACCAACACCGACCAGCTGGAGCTTGCGCTCGAAGCCTTGGCTTACGCCCTGGACCATGTTGTTCACCAGGGCGCGGGTAGTACCGGCCATAGCGCGAGTTTGTTGATCGCCATTGCGAGCAGCGAAACGCAGCTCACCAGCTTCTTCAACAATTTCAACCGACGAGTGAACGTTCAGTTCGAGAGTGCCCTTGGCACCCTTCACCGAAAGCTGTTGGCCGACGAATTTGACTTCGACACCGGCTGGCAGCTTAACGGGGTTCTTAGCGACGCGAGACATGCTTATCCCCCCTTAGAACACTGTGCAGAGAACTTCGCCGCCGACACCGGCAGCGCGCGCAGCACGATCAGTCATCACACCTTTGTTGGTGGAGACGATAGACACGCCCAGACCGCCACGTACTTTCGGCAGTTCTTCGACGGACTTGTACTGACGCAGGCCTGGACGACTTACGCGCTTGACTTCCTCGATGACCGGACGGCCTTCGAAGTATTTCAGCTCGATGGAAAGCGATGGTTTTACTTCGCTGCTGACTTGGTAGCCAGCGATGTAACCTTCGTCTTTCAGAACTTTGGCTACCGCAACCTTCAGAGTCGACGAAGGCATGCTTACGACGGACTTTTCAGCCATCTGGGCATTACGGATGCGAGTTAGCATGTCCGCTAACGGGTCCTGCATACTCATGGGCTAGACGCTCCTGATACAAGAAAAATTAGCCTCTCGGCTACTACAGTCCCCTGAAATCGCCGGGCGTAAAAACCCGGGCTCAGGAGAGCCGGTCATTCTAGACAGTTCCCAGAAACGAAACAAGCCCCAGAAGGGGCTTGTTTCGTTGCAAGGTCACCGGTGGTCGGAAGATTGCTCCCCCGCCACCTGGACGCTGCCGGTACGTCTTACCAGCTGGCTTTAACCAGACCTGGAACGTCACCGCGCATTGCTGCTTCACGCAGCTTGTTACGGCCGAGGCCGAACTTGCGGTAAACGCCGTGTGGACGACCGGTGATGCGGCAACGGTTACGCAGGCGCGCAGCGCTAGCGTCACGTGGTTGCTTCTGCAGAGCTACGACGGCGGCAAAACGCTCTTCTGGAGTTGCTTCCAGGTTCACGATGGTCGCTTTCAGCTCGGCACGCTTCTTGGCGTACTTGGCAACGGTGAGCTGACGCTTCAGCTCACGGTTCTTCATGCTCTTCTTGGCCATTTTCCTACTCCAATCAGTTGCGGAACGGGAATTTGAAAGCACGCATCAGAGCGCGGCCTTCATCATCGTTCTTGGCAGTGGTGGTCAGGGTAATGTCCAGACCGCGCAGAGCATCGATCTTGTCGTAGTCGATTTCCGGGAAGATGATCTGCTCTTTCACACCCATGCTGTAGTTGCCACGACCATCGAAGGACTTGGCATTCAGGCCGCGGAAGTCGCGAACCCGAGGCAGGGAGATCGCCAGCAGGCGGTCCAGGAATTCGTACATACGATCACGGCGCAGGGTAACTTTAACGCCGATCGGCCAGCCTTCACGGACTTTGAAGCCCGCGATGGATTTCCGAGCGAAAGTCACAACGGCTTTCTGACCGGTGATCTTCTCCAGGTCAGCAACAGCGTGTTCGATGACTTTTTTGTCGCCGACAGCTTCGCCCAGACCCATGTTCAGGGTGATCTTGGTAACGCGCGGAACTTCCATCACGTTCGCCAGCTTAAGTTCTTCCTTAAGCTTGGGAGCAATCTCGTTCCGGTAAATCTCTTTCAGTCGTGCCATGGTCTTCTACCTAGCAGTGTTCAAGCATCAACCGCTTTTTGGGTCGACTTGAAGACACGAATTTTTTTGCCGTCTTCTACTTTGAAACCAACGCGGTCAGCCTTGTTGGTTTCGCCGTTGAAAATGGCGACGTTGGAAGCGTGCAGTGGCGCTTCTTTCTCGACGATACCGCCCTGTACGCCCGACATCGGGTTAGGCTTGGTATGACGCTTCACCAGGTTGATCCCACCAACGACCAGACGGTCGTCAGCGAGAACCTTGAGCACCTTACCGCGCTTACCTTTGTCTTTGCCGGCGATCACGATGATCTCGTCGTCACGACGAATCTTTTGCATGTCGGATCTCCTTACAGCACTTCTGGGGCGAGCGAGACGATCTTCATGAACTTCTCAGTACGAAGTTCACGGGTCACTGGCCCAAAGATACGGGTGCCGATCGGCTCTTGCTTGTTGTTCAGCAGAACAGCAGCATTGCCATCAAAGCGGATGATGGAGCCGTCAGCACGACGGACACCGTGGCGAGTGCGGACTACAACAGCAGTCATCACTTGGCCTTTCTTCACTTTACCGCGAGGAATTGCTTCCTTGACGGTTACCTTGATGATGTCACCGATGCCGGCGTAACGGCGGTGCGAACCGCCGAGAACCTTGATGCACATGACGCGACGAGCGCCGCTGTTATCGGCCACATCGAGCATGGATTGAGTCTGAATCATAAAATTTCTCCGACCCTTAGCCCTTAGACTTCAACAGCGCGTTCGAGAACTTCAACCAGTGCCCAGGACTTGGTCTTGGCCAGCGGACGGGTCTCGCGGATGGAGACCTTGTCGCCGATATGGCACTGGTTGGTTTCGTCGTGCGCGTGCAGCTTAGTCGAACGCTTAACGTATTTACCGTAGATCGGGTGCTTCACGCGACGCTCGATCAGTACGGTGATGGTTTTGTCCATCTTGTCGCTGACGACACGGCCAGTCAGCGTACGGACGGTTTTTTCAGCTTCAGCCATGATCACTTACCTGCCTGCTGGTTGAGCACAGTTTTCACGCGAGCGATGTCACGCTTAACTTGCGAGAGCAGGTGCGACTGCCCCAACTGGCCAGTTGCTTTCTGCATACGCAGATTGAACTGGTCGCGCAGCAAGCCGAGCAGTTGCTCGTTCAGCTGCTGTGCTGATTTTTCACGAAGTTCATTCGCTTTCATCACATCACCGTCCGCTTAACAAAGGAGGTGGCGAGAGGCAGCTTTGCAGCCGCCAGGGCGAAAGCCTCACGCGCCAACTCTTCAGAAACACCCTCGATCTCGTACAGGACTTTGCCTGGCTGGATCTGGGCAACCCAGTACTCCACGGAACCTTTACCTTTACCCATCCGCACTTCGAGAGGCTTCTTGGAGATCGGCTTGTCCGGGAACACACGGATCCAGATTTTACCGCCACGTTTTACGTGACGGGTCAGAGCACGACGTGCCGACTCAATCTGGCGGGCGGTGAGACGACCGCGAGCAACAGCTTTCAGAGCAAATTCGCCGAAGCTGACTTTGCTACCGCGCAGTGCCAGACCACGGTTGTGGCCAGTCATCTGCTTGCGGAATTTTGTACGCTTTGGTTGCAACATTTGGCGTACCCCTTACTTAGCAGCTTTTTTACGAGGCGCTGGTGCTTGTGGTTTCAGTTCTTCTTGGCGACCACCAATTACTTCGCCTTTGAAAATCCAAACCTTCACACCGATCACACCGTAAGTGGTGTGAGCTTCGTAGGTGGCATAGTCGATATCGGCACGCAGGGTGTGCAGCGGCACACGACCTTCGCGATACCATTCAGTACGTGCGATTTCAGCACCGCCGAGACGACCGCTCACTTGGATCTTGATGCCTTTGGCACCAATGCGCATGGCGTTCTGTACGGCGCGCTTCATGGCGCGACGGAACATCACACGACGCTCCAGCTGCTGAGCTACGCTCTGAGCTACCAGCATACCGTCGAGTTCCGGCTTGCGGATCTCTTCGATGTTGATGTGCACAGGCACACCCATTTGCTTGGTCAGGTCCTGACGCAGTTTCTCAACATCTTCACCTTTCTTCCCGATAACGATACCTGGACGAGCGGTGTGGATGGTGATGCGTGCAGTTTGGGCCGGACGATGGATATCGATACGGCTAACGGACGCGCTTTTTAGTTTGTCTTGGAGGTACTCACGCACATTCAGATCTGCGAGCAAATAGTCCGCATAAGTCCGACCGTCTGCGTACCAGACGGAGGTGTGCTCCTTGACGATTCCCAGGCGAATGCCAGTGGGATGTACTTTCTGACCCATCTGATCGACTCCGTTACTTGTCCGCAACCTTGACAGTGATATGGCAAGACCGCTTGACGATGCGATCAGCGCGGCCTTTGGCACGCGGCATGATGCGCTTCAGCGAACGCCCTTCGTTGACGAAAACGGTGGAGACCTTCAGGTCATCAACGTCTGCGCCTTCGTTATGCTCGGCGTTGGCTACGGCCGACTCGAGGACTTTCTTCATGATTTCAGCGGCTTTTTTGCTGCTGAAAGCCAACAGGTTGAGCGCTTCGCCCACCTTCTTCCCGCGGATCTGGTCGGCGACCAAGCGGGCTTTCTGGGCGGAGATTCGAGCGCCCGACAACTTAGCGGCTACTTCCATTTCCTTACCCCTTAACGCTTGGCTTTCTTGTCAGCCACGTGCCCACGATAAGTGCGGGTACCGGCAAACTCGCCCAGTTTATGGCCGACCATGTCTTCGTTCACGAGAACTGGGACGTGTTGGCGACCGTTGTGTACCGCGATGGTCAGACCGACCATTTGTGGCAGGATCATGGAACGGCGCGACCAGGTCTTAACTGGTTTGCGATCGTTCTTTTCCGCCGCCACTTCGATCTTCTTCAGTAGGTGAAGATCGATAAAAGGACCTTTTTTCAGAGAACGTGGCACTGTCGTATCCCTCTATTTACTTGCGACGACGGACGATCATGTTGTCGGTACGCTTATTACCACGAGTCTTCGCGCCCTTAGTCGGGAAGCCCCATGGCGATACCGGATGACGACCACCGGAGGTACGACCTTCACCACCACCATGTGGGTGGTCAACCGGGTTCATGGCAACACCACGAACGGTTGGGCGAACGCCACGCCAGCGTTTGGCACCAGCTTTACCCAGCGAACGCAGGCTGTGCTCGGAGTTCGAGACTTCACCCAGGGTCGCACGGCATTCAGCCAGGACTTTACGCATTTCACCAGAGCGCAGACGCAGGGTCACATAGACACCTTCGCGAGCGATCAGCTGAGCCGAAGCACCAGCGGAACGAGCGATCTGTGCACCTTTGCCCGGCTTCAGTTCGATGCCGTGAATGGTGCTACCCACTGGGATGTTGCGCAGTTGCAGGGAGTTGCCTGGCTTGATTGGAGCCAGAGCGCCTGCGATCAGCTGGTCGCCAGCAGCAACGCCTTTAGGGGCGATGATGTAGCGGCGCTCGCCGTCTGCGTAGCACAGCAGTGCGATGTGAGCAGTACGGTTTGGATCGTATTCGATACGCTCGACAGTGGCGACGATGCCATCTTTGTCGTTGCGACGGAAATCGACCATACGGTAATGCTGCTTATGACCACCACCTACGTGACGAGTAGTGATACGGCCATTGTTGTTACGACCACCAGACTTCGATTTCTTCTCGAGCAGCGGTGCGTGAGGAGCGCCTTTATGCAGCTCCTTGTTGACCACCTTGACCACGAAACGGCGGCCAGGGGAAGTCGGTTTGCATTTAACGATTGCCATGATGCACCCCTTCCTTACTCAGCACTGCTGCTGAAATCGAGATCTTGGCCTGGCTGAAGCGAAACGATCGCTTTCTTCCAGTCATTGCGCTTGCCCAGACCACGTGCGGTACGCTTGGTTTTACCCAGAACGTTTACAGTCGACACGTTTTCGACTTTTACGCCGAACAGGCCTTCGACAGCTTTCTTGATTTCCAGCTTGGTTGCGTCAGTAGCAACCTTGAATACGAACTGGCCTTTTTTCTCAGCCAGAACGGTAGCCTTCTCGGAAACATGCGGGCCAAGGAGGACTTTAAATACGCGTTCCTGGTTCATCCCAGCAGCTCCTCGAATTTCTTCACGGCCGACACAGTGATCAACACTTTGTCGTATGCGATCAGACTGACCGGATCGGAACCCTGTACGTCACGTACGTCGACGTGCGGCAGGTTACGAGCAGCCAGGTACAGGTTCTGATCAACAGCGTCCGAAACGATCAGTACGTCGCTCAGACCCATGCCGTTCAGCTTGTTCAGCAGATCTTTGGTTTTCGGTGCTTCAACAGCGAAGTCCTGAACCACGACCAGACGGTCGGTACGCACCAGCTCAGCGAGGATGGAACGCATTGCTGCGCGGTACATCTTCTTGTTGAGCTTCTGCGAGTGATCCTGAGGACGAGCTGCGAAAGTGGTACCACCGCCACGCCAGATTGGGCTACGGATAGTACCGGCACGAGCACGGCCAGTGCCTTTCTGACGCCATGGGCGCTTACCGCCACCAGCAACGTCGGAACGGGTTTTCTGCTGCTTGGTGCCTTGACGGCCGCCGGCCATATAGGCCACGACTGCTTGGTGTACCAGCGTCTCGTTGAATTCGCCGCCGAAAGTCAGTTCGGAAACTTCGATCGCTTGAGCGTCATTTACATTTAGTTGCATGTCAGCTTCCCCTTAACCGCGAGCCTTGGCAGCCGGACGCACAACCAGATCGCTGCCAGTTGCGCCTGGAACGGCACCCTTGACCAGCAACAGATTGCGTTCAGCGTCGACGCGCACTACTTCGAGGGACTGAACGGTCACGCGCTCGGCGCCCATGTGACCGGACATTTTCTTGCCCTTGAATACACGACCAGGAGTCTGGCACTGGCCGATAGAGCCCGGGACGCGGTGGGAGACGGAGTTACCGTGGGTGTTATCTTGACCGCGGAAATTCCAACGCTTGATGGTACCGGCAAAGCCTTTACCCTTGGACTGGCCGGTAACATCTACCAGCTGACCTGCAGCGAAGATTTCAGCGTTGATCGAATCACCGGCCTGGAACTCACCTTCTTCAAGGCGGAATTCCCAGACACCGCGACCCGCGGCAACGTTCGCCTTGGCGAAGTGACCAGCTTGAGCAGCAGTCACACGCGAAGCGCGACGCTCACCGACAGTGACTTGCACTGCACGATAGCCATCGGTTTCTTCAGTTTTGAACTGGGTGACGCGATTCGGCTCGATCTCAATGACCGTGACCGGAATGGAGACACCTTCTTCGGTGAAAATACGGGTCATACCGCATTTACGACCGACTACACCAATAGTCATGTTGTAAACCTCATGAGTGTACGGGGCTTTCACCCGCTATGGCCGCCCATTTCAGAGCGTTACACGACTAAGACCGTGTCTTAGCCGAGGCTGATCTGCACTTCCACACCGGCCGCAAGATCAAGCTTCATAAGAGCATCAACGGTTTTATCCGTTGGCTGGACGATGTCCAGAACGCGCTTATGAGTACGGATCTCGTACTGGTCACGCGCGTCTTTGTTGACGTGCGGGGAGACCAGAACGGTGAACCGCTCTTTACGGGTAGGCAGTGGAATTGGACCACGCACTTGAGCACCAGTACGTTTCGCGGTTTCCACGATTTCCTGGGTGGATTGGTCGATCAGGCGATGGTCAAAAGCCTTCAACCTGATACGGATTTGCTGATTTTGCATTGGATTTCAGACTCCAGGCTGCTATTCCCACCGGGCGCACTACGCCCGTTAAAAGGAGGCGTGATTCTATAGAGGGCCCCACTGAGTGTCAACCCAATAAAAAAGCCCCCGCTGAGCGGGGGCCTTTTTAAGCGATCAACGATTACTCGATGATTTTGGCTACGACGCCGGCGCCGACGGTACGACCGCCTTCACGGATAGCGAAACGCAGACCGTCTTCCATCGCGATGGTCTTGATCAGGGTAACAGTCATTTGAATGTTGTCACCTGGCATTACCATTTCAACGCCTTCTGGCAGCTCGCAGTTACCAGTCACGTCAGTAGTACGGAAGTAGAACTGTGGACGGTAGCCTTTGAAGAACGGAGTATGACGGCCGCCTTCTTCCTTGCTCAGAACGTAAACTTCTGCGGTGAACTTGGTGTGCGGCTTGACCGAACCTGGCTTGACCAGAACCTGGCCACGCTCAACGTCGTCACGCTTGGTGCCGCGCAGCAGCACGCCGCAGTTCTCGCCAGCACGACCTTCGTCCAGCAGCTTGCGGAACATCTCAACACCAGTGCAGGTGGTGGTGGTGGTGTCACGCAGACCAACGATTTCCAGGGCGTCTTGAACGCGGACGATACCACGCTCGATACGACCGGTAACAACGGTACCACGACCCGAGATCGAGAATACGTCTTCGATTGGCATCAGGAACGGCTTGTCGATAGCGCGCTCAGGCTCTGGGATGTAGGCATCCAGAGTCTCAACCAGCTTCTTGACAGCGGTGGTGCCCATTTCGTTGTCGTCTTTGCCTTCCAGCGCCATACGAGCCGAACCGATGATGATCGGAGTGTCGTCGCCTGGGAAGTCATAGGTGGACAGCAGGTCGCGAACTTCCATCTCGACCAGTTCCAGCAGCTCAGCGTCGTCTACCAGGTCAGCCTTGTTCAGGAAGACCACGATGTACGGAACGCCAACCTGACGGGACAGCAGGATGTGCTCACGGGTTTGCGGCATCGGACCATCGGCGGCCGAGCAAACCAGGATCGCGCCGTCCATCTGGGCAGCACCGGTGATCATGTTCTTCACGTAGTCAGCGTGACCTGGGCAGTCGACGTGAGCGTAGTGACGAATCTTCGAGTTGTACTCGACGTGTGCGGTGTTGATGGTGATACCGCGAGCTTTCTCTTCTGGAGCGCTGTCGATCTTGTCGAAGTCAACAACGGCCGAACCGAAAACTTCGGAGCAGACGCGGGTCAGCGCTGCGGTCAGCGTGGTCTTGCCATGGTCGACGTGACCAATGGTGCCGACGTTCACGTGCGGCAGACTACGATCGAACTTTTCCTTAGCCATCGAGACAATCCTCAGCAAGAAGAAATAAGCAAGTCAATACGACCATTAAAACAAAGGCAGATATTTTCATATCTGCCTTAGTTATATGGAGCTCTTGAGCGGATTTGAACCGCTGACCTCACCCTTACCAAGGGTGTGCTCTACCAACTGAGCTACAAGAGCGTAACACTGTGCAACAACCGTAAACTTGGAGCGGGTAGCGGGAATCGAACCCGCATCATCAGCTTGGAAGGCTGAGGTTCTACCACTAAACTATACCCGCGGAGCTTGCGGCTCTCGCTAAAACTGGTGGAGGGAGAAGGATTCGAACCTTCGAAGCTCTCGCAACGGATTTACAGTCCGTCCCCTTTGACCGCTCGGGAATCCCTCCAGATTTGGCCGGCATTCTATGCAGAAGCCGATCCAGTGTCAAGCGCTTTTTCAAATTTTTTCAATCAAATCTGAAACTTAGCTGCTTTGACACCGCCTCCAGCTCTACCACCTGAGTGGTGTTCCCTGTGAAGCGGGCGCCATTCTATCAAGCTATTCGCCAGTTGCAATACCCTCGCACAACATTATTTTATGTTTTAAGTCTTTGAAATCATGGGAAAGTGTCCCAAGCACGGTTTGGTCCAGCAAACGCTGGCTCTGGGGCGCGATCTGCAGCCACAAACCAGTGCTATCACCCAGGCGGCCGGTCACCGGAACAGCAGCAATATCCAGGGTCAGCAAGCGCTGACGCAGTGCCTTTACCTGATCCTGGCCCGCCAGGCCGCCTACGTAGAGGCATTCCTGGCCACGCTCGGGCGCCGTTTTACCCTTGCTCGACTCGCTCAGCAGACGAATATCCTGCTGATTTCCCTTATACAGCGACAACGGCGCCACTTCCTTGGCCTTCAACGGCGCTTCCTGCTGGTGCCAGACGTAATAAAAGACATTGAGCACCACCAACAACAGAAACAACCAACGCATAGGCACCTCAATCCAGGGGACAAGCCATGGCCAGACCAACGAACACCAGGTCCGGCACCACCCGGGCCTGTGGCGCGGTCTCCTGCACCAGGAGCGCATCGCCCCCGGTTAGCAGCACGGTGAAATCATCACCCCACAGTCCCTGAGCGTATTCGAGCTGCGAGCGAACAAAGCCCTGCAGCATATGCACGCAACCACGCTCCACCGCCTCGACAGTAGAACGCCCAGGCGCCAGGCTCGACAATGCCCGTTCAGCCGAAGCATCGTCATAGCGGATTCGCCGGGTGTGGGTACGCAGCTGACTGCGCATCAACGGCATGCCCGGGCAAATGAAACCACCCAGATGCTCGCCGTCGGCAGATACGAAGTCGGCCTTGGCCGCCGTACCAAAATCCATGACCAGGCAAGCGCCGCCCGCCAAGTGATACCCCCCCAGGAGCGCAAGCCAACGATCCAGGCCAAGGCGCTGGAAGTCTTCGTAACCATTATGCACGCCACAGACCTCTTTGGCCGGCTGCGCCACCACAACATTCAGGCCAAAGTGCTGAGCGAGCAGCGCCGAAAGACCGGCAGTCTCCTCTTCACTTCTGACACTGACCAGGCGGCAGCGCCTGGGTGCCTCAGGGAGCGCCATGACAGCCGCTACCAGGGCCTGATCGGAGTCCACTATGCCGCCGGCAGCCACAGCACCCTGTGCAGCATGGATTACCCGCCACTTGATAAAGCTGTTGCCACAATCGAGCTCAAGAATCATCACGCAACCTCAAACTGAGCTCACCACCGCTAAAGCTCTTCTCAACACCATCAACCTCGAGGCGCAACGCCCCTTGCCGGTCAATGCCTAGAACAATTCCGTCAATCCGGTTGACTCCGGCAATCAGGGACACCGCAGCCCCCTGCCACAGATGGGATTGTTCCCATTCGGCCTGGAACGCGGCGAAACCGGATTGCCGATGGCGCTGCAGATCCTGCTGCAGGTTCTGACTGAGCGCAGCCACCAGCTTATTACGATCGACTGCCACCCCTGTCTCACGACGCACAGACGTCCACAACTGATCGATCTGCTCGTTGACCTGCATGTTGACGTTGATACCAATCCCCAGCACGACGTGACAGACGTCCGCGGGATCTCCAACCAGCTCCAGGAGGATGCCAGCGATTTTCTGATTGTTTACCAGAACATCATTCGGCCATTTCAGTCCCGCGCTGGCAACACCAAAGGCCTGCAGCGTACGCATTACCGCCAGGCCAACCACAAGGCTCAAACCTTCCAGCTGGCGCATGCCGCCTTCAATACGTAGCACCAGGCTGTAGTACAGGTTTTCCGCGAATGGGCTGACCCACTGCCGGCCACGCCGGCCACGCCCGGCCGCCTGACGCTCAGCCAGCACCAGGAACGGCGCAGCCTGGCCTTCGCTGATCGAGCGCAGGGCCTGGGCGTTGGTCGAGTCGATGGATTCGAATATCAACACTGGCCACTGTTCACCTTGGGAAAGCTCGGCTAATGCCGACTCTTCCAGCAACGACAGCGGCGTGGCCAACTGATAGCCGCGGCCACGGACTTTATGAATGGGCAGGTTCAGCTCAGCCTCAAGAAGCTGCAATTGCTTCCAGACAGCGGCGCGACTGACGCCCAAGGCTGCGCCCAGGTCTTGCCCGGAATGGAACCGGCCATCCTTGAGGAGCTTCAACAACTTCAGCATGCCAATCTCGACTCACAATGAGGAGGGCATGATAGCCATGCAGGTGGGGATTGCATAGAAAACTGAGTTGCGGAAGCGGCAGTAGGAGCGCACAGAGGAAAATGTCAGAAAGACAAAACCCCTACCTGCATACGCAGATAGGGGTTTCGGAATTTAATCTTGACGATGACCTACTCTCACATGGGGAAACCCCACACTACCATCGGCGATGCATCGTTTCACTACTGAGTTCGGGATGGGATCAGGTGGTTCCAATGCTCTATGGTCGTCAAGAAATTCTGTTGCCAGAAGGTCTTGTTAGACACTCCAGCGAATCGGGTATGTGATGCTTGTGAGTTACAAATTCTCGGCTTTGCAGTCTTCACAACACCGCAATCTGGTCATTCGACGCAAATTGCTTGGGTGTTATATGGTCAAGCCTCACGGGCAATTAGTATTGGTTAGCTCAACGCCTCACAGCGCTTACACACCCAACCTATCAACGTCGTAGTCTTCGACGGCCCTTCAGGGAGCTC
>NZ_OPYO01000004.1:0-17071 GCF_900275665.1 Pseudomonas sp. JV241A | reverse complement strand
GACCATCGGCGGCCGAGCAAACCAGGATCGCGCCGTCCATCTGGGCAGCACCGGTGATCATGTTCTTCACGTAGTCAGCGTGACCTGGGCAGTCGACGTGAGCGTAGTGACGAATCTTCGAGTTGTACTCGACGTGTGCGGTGTTGATGGTGATACCGCGAGCTTTCTCTTCTGGAGCGCTGTCGATCTTGTCGAAGTCAACAACGGCCGAACCGAAAACTTCGGAGCAGACGCGAGTCAGAGCTGCGGTCAGAGTGGTTTTACCGTGGTCAACGTGACCGATGGTGCCAACGTTGACGTGCGGAAGGGAACGATCAAATTTTTCTTTAGCCACGACAGTGAACCTCTTGCCTAAAGGGCTGGATTAGCCTTGTTTTTTAACGAGTGCTTCGACGATATTCGACGGAGCTTCGGCGTATTTGGAGAATTCCATGGAGTAGCTCGCGCGACCCTGAGACATGGAACGAACGTCGGTCGCATAACCGAACATTTCTCCGAGCGGAACTTCAGCACGGACAACCTTGCCGGACACCGAATCTTCCATACCCTGGATCAGACCACGACGACGGTTCAGGTCACCCATCACGTCACCCATGTAGTCCTCAGGGGTCACAACTTCTACCTTCATGATCGGCTCAAGCACTTTACCGCCGCCTTTGGCAGCCAGTTGCTTGGTCGCCATGGAGGCCGCCACCTTGAACGCCATCTCGTTGGAGTCGACGTCGTGGTAGGAACCATCAAACACGGTTGCCTTCAGGCCGATCAGCGGATAGCCGGCAACAATGCCGTTCTTCATCTGCTCTTCGATACCCTTCTGGATCGCCGGGATGTATTCCTTAGGAACCACACCACCTACAACCTCGTTGGTGAATTCCAGGCCTTCGGTGATGTTGCCTTGTGCGTCCACTGTTGGCTGCGAGAAGCGAATCCAGCAGTGACCGAACTGACCGCGACCACCGGACTGACGAACGAACTTACCTTCGATCTCGACGTTGTCCTTGGTGATCTGCTCGCGGTACGAAACCTGCGGCTTACCGATGTTGGCTTCGACGTTGAACTCGCGCTTCATGCGGTCAACGAGGATGTCCAGGTGAAGCTCGCCCATACCGGAGATGATGGTCTGGCCGGTTTCTTCGTCGGTCTTGACGCGGAACGACGGGTCTTCCTGAGCCAGCTTGCCCAGTGCGATACCCATCTTTTCCTGGTCTTGCTTGGTCTTCGGCTCAACAGCAACCGAGATCACAGGCTCCGGGAAGTCCATACGCTCGAGGATGATCGGCTTGTCGGCGTTGCACAGGGTGTCACCAGTGGTGACGTCCTTCATGCCGATCAGAGCAGCGATGTCGCCTGCCAGTACTTCTTTGATCTCTTCACGCTGGTTGGCGTGCATCTGCACCATACGACCAACGCGCTCTTTCTTGCCTTTGACCGAGTTGATCACGGAGTCGCCAGACTGCAGCATGCCCGAGTAAACGCGCACGAAAGTCAGGGTACCCACGAACGGGTCGGTAGCAATCTTGAACGCCAGAGCCGAGAACGGCTCGTTGTCGTCGGCGTGACGCTCGTCGTAGTCGGCCTCGACCAGCTCGTCCTTCGGCTTCTCGATCAGGTCAGGGTGAATACCCTTGATCGCAGGAATCTCGGTCGGAGCAGGCAGGAAGTCGATAACGGCGTCGAGAACCAGGGGAACACCCTTGTTCTTGAACGACGAACCGCAGACGGCCGGAACGATCTCGCTGGCCAGGGTGCGCGCACGCAGACCGGCTTTGATCTCTTCGACCGACAGCTCACCTTCTTCAAGGTACTTGTTCATCAGCTCTTCGTTGGCTTCGGCAGCAGCTTCTACCATGTTCGCGCGCCATTCTTCGGCCAGCTCGAGCATGTCCGCAGGAATCTCTTCCTCACGGTAGGTAGTGCCTTTGTCGTCGTCGTTCCAGTAGATAGCCTTCATCTTGATCAGGTCGACCTGACCCTGGAAGTTATCTTCCGAACCGATGGCCAGCTGAACAGGAACCGGGGTGTGACCCAGACGGTTCTTGATCTGACCTACGACGCGCAGGAAGTTGGCGCCAGCACGGTCCATCTTGTTCACGTAAACAACACGTGGAACGCCGTATTTGTTGGCTTGACGCCATACGGTTTCGGACTGAGGCTCAACACCGGAGGTGCCGCAGAAAACAACGACCGCGCCGTCGAGTACGCGCAGCGAACGTTCTACTTCAATGGTGAAGTCAACGTGGCCGGGGGTATCGATGACGTTTACGCGATAGTTGTCATACTGACCTTTGGAGCCCTTCCAGAAGGTGGTGACAGCAGCGGAGGTAATGGTAATACCCCGCTCCTGCTCCTGCACCATCCAGTCGGTGGTCGCGGCGCCGTCATGCACCTCGCCCATCTTGTGGCTCAGGCCTGTGTAGAACAGGATCCGCTCGGTAGTGGTAGTTTTACCCGCGTCAACGTGCGCGCAAATACCAATGTTACGGTAGCGGTTGATTGGTGTAGTACGAGCCATAGAGCCCTCGCAAAAATAGTGATGCCTGAATTAGAAGCGGTAGTGCGAGAACGCTTTGTTGGCTTCGGCCATACGGTGTACGTCTTCACGCTTCTTGACTGCAGCACCCTTGCCTTCAGCAGCATCCAGCAGCTCGCCGGCCAGGCGCAGAGCCATGGACTTCTCGCCACGCTTGCGGGCGTAGTCTACCAACCAGCGCATTGCCAGGGCGTTACGACGGGATGGACGAACTTCAACAGGAACCTGGTAAGTGGCACCGCCAACACGGCGCGACTTAACTTCGACCAGCGGAGCGATGGCGTCGAGAGCTTTCTCGAAGATTTCCAGGGGATCGCTGTTCTTGCGTTCTTTGACCTTGTCCAGCGCACCGTAAACGATACGCTCGGCAACGGCTTTCTTGCCGCTTTCCATCACGTGGTTCATGAACTTGGCGAGGATCTGGCTTCCGTATTTTGGATCGTCCAGAATCTCACGCTTGGCTGCTACACGACGTCTTGGCATTGATAAGCCCTCAAACGGTCTTCAGGTTAGCCCGGGACAGTGCCCCCCTAAGGGTGCGTGCCCGACCTTACTCTTATCGACTCAATAAAATGAATAACTGCAAACTGCTGCAAACGGCCGATTACTTCGGACGCTTGGTACCGTACTTCGAACGACCTTGGTTACGACCTTTGACGCCGGAGGTATCCAGGGAGCCGCGAACGGTGTGGTAACGAACACCTGGCAAGTCTTTTACACGGCCGCCACGAATCAGGACGACGCTGTGCTCTTGCAGGTTGTGGCCTTCACCGCCGATGTACGAGGAAACCTCGAAACCGTTGGTCAGACGCACACGGCAAACTTTACGCAGTGCCGAGTTAGGTTTTTTCGGCGTGGTGGTGTACACACGGGTGCACACGCCACGACGTTGCGGGCAGTTCTGCAGCGCAGGAACGTCGGATTTCTCGACGATACGCTTACGCGGCTGACGTACCAGCTGGTTGATAGTTGCCATCTACTAGCTCCACTGTTGTCTTGCGACGCTATTGTCTTGCAAGAAAAGCAAAAATTGGCAGGACGGAGTCCCACCAAATTTAGGGGTACAAGAGTCTAAAGAGGATCTTGCCCCCAGTCAAGACAAGGCCCCGGCCCTCCCCTTCCGGTCATCGGCAACAAATTATGTCGCCAATGACCAAAACAGGTTTGCCGGGGCCCTATCCTACTTTCAGTTACCGCTGGAATTCAGCGCTTCGGTCAGTGCGGCTTCCACCTCACTGGCACTTACGCGCAGCGGTTTGTCGGCATCACGGCGACGCTTGCGCTCGCTGTGGTAGGCCAGACCGGTACCGGCCGGGATCAGACGACCCACGACCACGTTTTCTTTCAGGCCGCGCAGGTAATCGCGCTTGCCGGTTACCGCCGCTTCGGTCAGTACTCGAGTGGTTTCCTGGAAGGAAGCCGCCGAGATGAACGATTCGGTGGACAGCGAGGCCTTGGTGATACCCAGCAGTACGCGAGTGAACTTGGAGACAAACTTGTCTTCCGCGCCAAGGCGCTCGTTCTCTACCAGTACGTGGGTCAGTTCCATCTGGTCGCCCTTGATGAAGCTGGAATCACCCGACTCGGCAATCTCGACCTTGCGCAGCATCTGACGCAGGATGGTTTCGATGTGCTTGTCGTTGATCTTAACGCCTTGCAGACGGTAAACGTCCTGAATCTCGTTGACGATGTACTTGGCCAGCGCGCTGACACCCAGCAGACGCAGGATGTCGTGCGGATCGCTCGGACCGTCGGAGATAACTTCGCCGCGGTTCACTTGCTCGCCTTCGAAGACGTTCAGGTGACGCCACTTTGGAATCAGCTCTTCGTACGGATCGCTACCGTCGTTCGGGGTGATGACCAGACGGCGCTTGCCCTTGGTCTCTTTACCGAAGGCGATGGTGCCGCTGACTTCAGCCAGAATCGAGGCTTCTTTCGGACGACGGGCTTCGAACAAGTCGGCAACACGCGGCAGACCACCGGTGATGTCACGGGTCTTCGACGTTTCTTGCGGGATACGCGCGATAACGTCACCGACGCCGATCTGGGCACCGTCAGCCACACCGACCAAGGCGTTGGCCGGCAGGAAGTACTGAGCCGGTACGTCGGTACCTGGCAGCAGCAGATCCTTGCCATTGGCGTCGACCATCTTGATTGCAGGACGGATTTCCTTGCCTGCAGCCGGACGGTCTTTGACGTCCAGAACTTCAATGTTGGTCAAACCAGTCAATTCGTCAGTCTGACGCTTGATGGTGATGCCTTCTTCCATGCCCACGAAGGTCACGGTACCTTTCATCTCGGTAACGATCGGGTGGGTGTGCGGGTCCCACTTGGCGACGATTGCGCCAGCGTCGACCTTGTCGCCTTCCTTCACCGAAATGACCGCACCGTAAGGCAGCTTGTAACGCTCGCGCTCACGACCGAATTCGTCGGCAATCGCCAACTCACCGGAACGCGATACGGCGACCAGGTTACGGTCGGCACGCTCAACGTGCTTCAGGTTATGCAGGCGAACCATACCGCCGTTCTTCACCTGGACGCTGTCGGCAGCCGAGGTCCGGCTTGCAGCACCACCGATGTGGAATGTACGCATGGTCAGCTGGGTACCCGGCTCACCGATCGACTGGGCAGCGATAACGCCGACCGCTTCACCGATGTTCACCTGGTGACCACGCGCCAGGTCACGACCGTAGCACTTGGCGCAGATGCCGTAGCGGGTTTCGCAGCTGATCGGCGAACGCACGATCACTTCGTCGATGCTGTTCAGCTCGATGAACTCGACCCACTTCTCGTCGACCAGGGTACCGGCCGGAACGATAACGTCGTCGGTGCCTGGCTTGAACACGTCACGGGCGATAACACGACCCAGTACACGCTCACCCAGCGGCTCTACAACGTCGCCGCCTTCAATGTGCGGCGTCATCAGCAGGCCTTGCTCGGTGCCGCAGTCGATCTCGGTCACGACCAGATCCTGGGCAACGTCTACCAGACGACGAGTCAGGTAACCGGAGTTCGCGGTTTTCAACGCGGTATCCGCAAGACCCTTACGAGCACCGTGAGTCGAGATGAAGTACTGGAGTACGCTCAGACCTTCACGGAAGTTCGCGGTGATCGGCGTCTCGATGATCGAGCCGTCCGGCTTGGCCATCAGACCACGCATACCGGCCAGCTGACGAATCTGAGCTGCCGAACCCCGGGCACCGGAGTCAGCCATCATGTACATCGAGTTGAAGGACTCTTGCTCGACTTCGTCGCCATTGCGGTCGATGACCTTCTCTTTCGAGAGGTTGGCCATCATCGCCTTGGAAACTTCGTCGTTCGCCTTGGACCACAAGTCGATGACTTTGTTGTACTTCTCGCCCTGGGTTACCAGGCCGGAGGCGTACTGGCTCTCGATCTCTTTCACTTCGTCGGTGGCAGCACCGATGATGCGGGCTTTTTCATCCGGGATAACGAAGTCGTTAACACCGATGGAAACGCCGGAGATGGTCGAGTAGGCAAAACCGGTATACATCAGCTGGTCAGCGAAGATCACGGTCTCTTTCAGACCAACCACGCGGTAGCACTGGTTGATCAGCTTGGAGATCGCCTTTTTCTTCATTGGCTGGTTGACCACGTCGTACGACAGACCTGGTGGAACAACCTGGAACAGCAGTGCACGGCCGACAGTGGTGTCGACGATACGGGTGTTCTTGACGCTGCCGCCATCACGATCGTTTACGGTTTCGTTGATACGAACCTTGATCTTGGCGTGCAGGGCAGCTTCGCCGGCACGGAATACCCGGTCGACTTCCTGCAGGTCAGCGAATACGCGACCTTCGCCCTTGGCGTTGATGGCTTCACGGGTCATGTAGTACAGACCCAGTACAACGTCCTGCGACGGAACGATGATTGGCTCACCGTTGGCTGGCGACAGGATGTTGTTGGTCGACATCATCAGCGCGCGCGCTTCGAGCTGGGCTTCCAGCGTCAGCGGCACGTGAACGGCCATCTGGTCACCGTCGAAGTCGGCGTTGTACGCAGCACAGACCAACGGGTGCAGCTGGATAGCCTTACCTTCGATCAGTACCGGTTCAAACGCCTGGATGCCCAGACGGTGAAGGGTCGGTGCACGGTTGAGCAGTACGGGGTGTTCGCGAATCACTTCGGCGAGAACGTCCCAAACCTCTGGCAGCTCACGCTCGACCATTTTCTTGGCGGCCTTGATGGTGGTCGCCAGACCACGCATTTCCAGCTTGCCGAAAATGAACGGCTTGAACAGCTCGAGAGCCATCTTCTTCGGCAGACCGCACTGGTGCAGACGCAGGGTCGGACCTACGGTAATTACCGAACGGCCGGAGTAGTCAACACGCTTACCGAGCAAGTTCTGACGGAAACGACCTTGCTTACCCTTGATCATGTCGGCCAGGGACTTCAGAGGACGCTTGTTCGAGCCGGTGATGGCACGACCGCGACGGCCGTTATCCAGCAAGGCGTCGACCGCTTCCTGCAGCATGCGCTTTTCGTTGCGCACGATGATGTCCGGCGCGGACAGGTCGAGCAGGCGCTTCAGACGGTTGTTACGGTTGATCACCCGACGATACAGGTCGTTCAGGTCGGAAGTCGCGAAGCGACCGCCATCCAGCGGAACCAATGGACGCAGGTCTGGCGGCAGAACCGGCAGAACGGTCAGGACCATCCACTCAGGCAGGTTGCCCGAGCCCTGGAAGGCCTCCATCAGTTTCAGACGCTTGGACAGCTTCTTGATCTTGGTTTCCGAGTTGGTCTGCGGAATCTCTTCGCGCAGGCGACCGATCTCGTGCTCCAGGTCGATAGCGTGCAGCAGCTCGCGGACAGCCTCGGCACCCATGCGGGCGTCGAAGTCGTCACCGAACTCTTCCAGCGCTTCGAAGTACTGCTCGTCGTTGAGCAGCTGGCCTTTTTCCAGGGTGGTCATGCCCGGGTCGATAACGACATAGCTCTCGAAGTAGAGAACGCGCTCGATATCACGCAGGGTCATGTCCATCAGCAGGCCGATACGCGACGGCAGCGATTTCAGGAACCAGATGTGGGCAACCGGCGAAGCCAGTTCGATGTGCGCCATGCGCTCACGACGAACCTTGGCCAGGGCGACTTCAACGCCGCACTTCTCGCAGATCACGCCGCGGTGTTTCAGGCGCTTGTACTTACCGCACAGGCACTCGTAGTCCTTGACTGGGCCAAAGATCTTGGCGCAGAACAGGCCGTCACGCTCAGGCTTGAACGTACGGTAGTTGATGGTTTCCGGTTTTTTAACTTCACCGAACGACCACGAACGGATCATCTCAGGCGAGGCCAATCCGATACGGATGGCGTCGAACTCTTCGACTTGACCCTGGTTTTTCAGCAAATTCAGTAGGTCTTTCAAGGCCTTTCCTCCTGGCGGAGCAGGGAGCGGGCTTTTCAGCCACGCTCCCGATTCGCGTCACGTGTTATTCGGTTTCCAGATCGATATCGATACCGAGCGAACGAATCTCTTTGATCAACACGTTGAAGGACTCGGGCATGCCCGGCTCCATACGGTGATCGCCGTCCACGATGTTTTTGTACATCTTGGTCCGACCGTTCACATCGTCCGACTTCACTGTGAGCATTTCTTGCAGGGTGTATGCCGCGCCGTATGCTTCCAGCGCCCACACTTCCATCTCCCCGAAACGCTGACCACCGAACTGCGCCTTACCACCCAGCGGCTGCTGGGTAACCAGGCTGTAAGAACCAGTGGAACGCGCGTGCATCTTGTCGTCCACCAAGTGGTTCAGCTTGAGCATGTACATGTAACCAACGGTCACATGACGCTCGAACTTGTTACCAGTACGACCGTCGAACAGCTGCATCTGACCGCTTTCTGGCATGTCTGCCAGTTTCAGCATGGCCTTGATCTCGCTTTCCTTGGCACCGTCGAAGACTGGAGTGGCCATTGGCACACCGCCTTTGAGGTTCTTCGCCAGGTCCAGGATCTCCTGGTCGGAGAAAGTCTCCAGCTCTTCCTGACGACCACCAATCTCGTTGTAGATCTCGGTGAGGAACTTGCGCAGCTCGATGACCTTGCGCTGCTCTTCGAGCATGCGGTTGATCTTCTCGCCCAGACCTTTGGCCGCCAGGCCCAGGTGGGTTTCGAGGATCTGACCAACGTTCATACGCGATGGTACACCCAGCGGGTTGAGTACCACGTCGACCGGAGTACCGTTGGCGTCGTGCGGCATGTCTTCGACCGGCATGATCACCGAGACCACACCTTTGTTACCGTGACGACCGGCCATCTTGTCGCCCGGCTGGATGCGACGACGGATTGCCAGGTAGACCTTGACGATCTTCAGTACGCCCGGTGCCAGGTCATCGCCCTGCTGCAGCTTGCGCTTCTTGTCTTCGAACTTGTCGTCCAGCAGACGGCGACGATCAACGATGTAGGCCTGGGCCTTCTCGAGCTGCTCGTTCAGCGCGTCTTCGGCCATGCGCAGTTTGAACCACTGGCCGTGCTCCAGACCGTCCAGGACTTCGTTGGTGATCACAGTGCCTTTCTTCAGGCCTGCACCACCGTCGACAACCTGGCCGTTCAGGGCCGAACGCAGACGCTCGAAGGTTGCGCCTTCGACGATGCGGAACTCTTCATTGAGGTCCTTGCGGATCTCGTCCAGCTGCATCTTCTCGATGGACAGCGCACGGCTGTCGCGCTCGACGCCATCACGGGTGAAGACCTGTACGTCGATGACAGTACCTTTGGTGCCGGTAGGCACGCGCAGGGAGGTGTCTTTAACGTCGCTGGCCTTCTCACCGAAGATCGCGCGCAGCAGTTTTTCTTCCGGAGTCAGCTGGGTTTCGCCTTTTGGCGTGACCTTGCCGACCAGGATGTCGCCAGCGCCAACTTCAGCACCAACATAGACGATACCGGCTTCGTCCAGCTTGTTCAGCGCAGCTTCACCGACGTTCGGGATGTCCGCGGTGATTTCCTCTGGGCCAAGCTTGGTGTCACGGGCCACACAGGTCAGTTCCTGGATGTGGATCGTGGTGAAGCGGTCTTCCTGAACCACACGCTCGGACAGGCAGATGGAGTCTTCGAAGTTGAAGCCGTTCCACGCCATGAACGCGATGCGCATGTTCTGACCCAGTGCCAGTTCACCCATATCGGTGGACGGGCCGTCGGCCATGATGTCGCCACGCTGAACCGCGTCACCCTTGTTCACCAGCGGACGCTGGTTGATGCAGGTGTTCTGGTTCGAACGGGTGTACTTGGTCAGGTTGTAGATGTCGACACCGGCTTCACCGGTTTCAACTTCGTCATCGGCAACGCGAACAACGATACGGCTGGCATCGACGGAGTCGATCACGCCACCACGACGGGCCACGACGCAAACGCCGGAGTCACGGGCAACGTTGCGCTCCATGCCGGTACCGACCAGGGGCTTGTCGGCCCGCAGGGTTGGTACAGCCTGACGCTGCATGTTCGAACCCATCAACGCACGGTTGGCGTCGTCGTGCTCGAGGAACGGAATCAGCGACGCTGCAACCGAAACTACCTGCTTCGGCGAAACGTCCATCAGGGTGACGTCTTCCGGCGCCTTGACGGTGAACTCGTTCAGGTGACGAACAGCTACCAGCTCGTCGATCAGGTGCTTCTTCTCGTTCATCGTGGCCGAAGCCTGGGCGATGACGTGATCAGCTTCTTCGATCGCCGACAGGAACACGATGTCGTCGGTAACCACGCCTTCTTTCACCACGCGGTACGGGCTTTCCAGGAAGCCGTACTGGTTGGTGCGAGCGTACGCAGCCAGGGAGTTGATCAGACCGATGTTCGGACCTTCAGGGGTCTCGATCGGGCACACACGGCCGTAGTGGGTCGGGTGTACGTCACGGACTTCGAAGCCTGCGCGCTCACGGGTCAGACCACCAGGGCCGAGTGCGGAGACACGACGCTTGTGGGTGATCTCGGACAGCGGGTTGTTCTGGTCCATGAACTGCGAGAGCTGGCTGGAGCCGAAGAACTCTTTCACCGCCGCCGCAACCGGCTTGGCGTTGATCAGGTCCTGAGGCATCAGGCCTTCGCTTTCAGCCATCGACAGACGCTCTTTGACCGCGCGCTCTACACGCACCAGGCCAACGCGGAACTGGTTCTCGGCCATCTCGCCGACACAACGGACGCGACGGTTACCCAGATGGTCGATGTCGTCGACGATACCTTTGCCATTACGGATGTCGACCAGGGTCTTGAGGACCTCGACGATATCTTCCTTGCTCAGCACGCCCGAACCTTCGATCTCGGTACGACCGATACGACGGTTGAACTTCATGCGGCCAACGGCCGACAGGTCGTAACGTTCGGCGCTGAAGAACAGGTTGTTGAACAGGGTCTCGGCTGCATCCTTGGTTGGCGGCTCGCCAGGACGCATCATGCGATAGATCTCGACCAGCGCTTCCAGTTGGTTGCTGGTGGAGTCGATCTTCAGGGTATCCGAGATGAACGGACCGCAGTCGATGTCGTTGGTGTACAGGGTCTCGATGCGAACAACCTGAGCCTTGGCGATCTTCACCAGGGCGTCGGTGGTCAGCTCGGTGTTGCACTCAGCCAGGATCTCGCCGGTAGCCGGGTGCACAATCGCCTTGGCGGTAGTGCGGCCCAGGACGTATTCCAGCGGAACGTCCAGCTGCTTGACGCCAGCTTTTTCCAGCTGGTTGATGTGGCGAGCGGTGATACGACGACCTTGCTCGACAATGACCTTGCCGGTTTCGTCATGAATATCCATGACCGCAACTTCACCACGCAGGCGCTGAGGCACCAGCTCCAGGCTGAGCTTCTCGCCCGACACGTGGAACACGTTGGTGGTGTAGAAAGCATCCAGCACTTCTTCAGTGCTGTAGCCCAGCGCGCGCAGCAGAACCGACGCAGGCAGTTTACGACGACGGTCGATACGGACGAATACACAGTCTTTCGGATCGAACTCGAAGTCCAGCCACGAACCGCGGTAAGGAATGATCCGCGCCGAGTACAGCAGTTTGCCAGAGCTGTGCGTCTTGCCGCGGTCGTGATCGAAGAACACGCCCGGCGAACGGTGCAGCTGGGAAACGATAACACGCTCGGTACCGTTGATTACGAAGGTACCGTTTTCAGTCATCAGGGGAATTTCACCCATGTAGACTTCTTGCTCTTTGATGTCCTTGATCGCTTTGTTCGACGACTCTTTGTCGAAAATGATCAGGCGGACTTTTACCCGCAGCGGAACCGCATAGGTCACGCCACGCAGTACGCATTCTTTGACATCAAAAGCCGGTTCGCCCAGACGATAGCCAACGTACTCCAGGGCAGCATTGCCGGAGTAGCTGATGATCGGGAAAACCGATTTGAAGGCCGCATGCAGGCCCACGTCGCGGAACTGATCTTTGGTCGCTCCCGCTTGCAAGAATTCACGATACGAATCCAGCTGGATGGCCAGGAGGTAAGGCACATCCATGACGTCCGGCAACTTGCTAAAGTCCTTGCGGATACGTTTTTTCTCAGTGTATGAGTAAGCCATCAGCGTTCCCCAGCTTGGTCACCTGCTTGTTTGGCTTCTCCCGACGGGAGCAGCCAGAAAATCGTGCAAACCCCATGGTTTGCGCCACCATCATTGGTGGTTGCAGCTCGTTATCGGCGCCGACCTGGTCAGCTGCCAATAACGGAAAAAGGCCGGTGGCAAGAGCCACCAGCCATCAGCCTTTCGCTTATCGCTCGGGCTGGAGACGCACAGTCGAAATTACTTCAGTTCGACGGTAGCGCCTGCTGCTTCCAGGTCAGCTTTAGCTTTGTCAGCGGCTTCTTTCGAAACGCCTTCAGCAACAACCTGAGGAGCGGTATCAACCTTTTCCTTGGCTTCTTTCAGGCCCAGGCCGGTCAGTTCACGAACAGCCTTGATCACGTTTACTTTCTTGTCGCCAGCGGCAACCAGAACAACGTTGAACTCGGTTTGTTCTTCAACAACGGCAGCGGCAGCAGCTGGGCCGGCTGCGGCAACAGCAGCGGTAACACCGAAGGTTTCTTCCATTGCTTTGATCAGCTCAACAACTTCCAGAACGGTTTTCTGGCCGATTGCTTCGATGATTTGCTCGTTAGTCAGAGACATGACTTAAATCCTGTATTGGGGTGACAGCCTACGCAGCCATCAAATTAAACGTATGATTTCGAAAGTGCTTTCTGCGCCTTAGGCTGCAGCAGCTTCTTTCTGGTCGCGAACGGCTGCCAAAGTACGAGCCAGCTTGCTGGTAGCGCCTTGGATCACGCTCATCAGCTTCGCAATGGCCTCGTCGCGGGTCGGCAGGGAAGCCAACACGTCGATCTGGTTTGCGGCAAGGAACTTGCCGTCGAACGCAGCTGCCTTGATCTCGAACTTGCTCTGACCCTTGGCGAATTCTGCGAACAGACGGGCAGCAGCGCCCGGGTGTTCGTTGGAGAATGCGATCAGGGTAGGGCCAGTGAAGGCGTCGTTGAGGACACTGAATTCAGTGTCAGCAACAGCGCGCTTGAGCAGGGTGTTACGTACAACACGTACGTAAACGCCAGCTTCACGAGCCTCTTTACGGAGTCCGGTCATTGCGCCTACAGTCACGCCACGGGCATCAGCCACGACAGCAGACAGAGCGACTTTGGCAGCCTCGTTGACTTCAGCGACGATGGCCTTCTTGTCTTCGAGTTTAATTGCCACGGGTAAAACTCCTGCTTGTTACCGTTTCATCCAGCCGGAGCCGGATGTCGTTTTGGTGTCTGATTCGGTAAGGAACCAGGGGCACCATCTGCGTAGGCTTGTGGTTTAAGACTTGCGTCGCCTACGGTCTTGGATAGCCCCCGCCAGGCAGGGACCCCAATTTTTTCAACCTGGTGCGATCGCTCGCACCGGGTTTTGTCTTACGCGTTCAGCGAGCTCTGGTCGATGACCAGACCTGGGCCCATGGTGGTGCTCAGGGTAACGCGCTTGACGTAGATACCTTTCGAGGAAGCTGGCTTGATGCGCTTCAGATCAGCGATCAGGGCTTCAACGTTTTCCTTCAGCTTGCCAGCTTCAAAGCCGACTTTGCCAACGGAGGTGTGGATGATGCCGTTTTTGTCGGTGCGATAACGAACCTGACCAGCCTTGGCGTTTTTAACCGCAGTGGCTACGTCTGGAGTTACGGTACCGACTTTCGGGTTAGGCATCAGGCCGCGAGGACCCAGAACCTGACCCAGCTGACCTACAACACGCATTGCGTCCGGGGAAGCAATAACGACGTCATAGTTCAGGTCGCCGCCTTTCATTTCGGCAGCCAGATCGTCCATACCAACGCGGTCAGCGCCGGCAGCCAGAGCGGCTTCAGCAGCAGGACCCTGGGTGAAGACAGCTACACGTACGGTCTTGCCAGTGCCGTGTGGCAGCACGGTAGCGCTACGAACGACCTGGTCGGATTTACGGGGGTCAACACCGAGGTTGACAGCAACGTCGAAGGATTCGCTGAACTTCACGGTGGACAGTTCGGCCAGCAGCACTGCTGCGTCTTCGAAGTTGTAGACTTTGCCTGCTTCGATTTTCGAAGCAATGGCCTTTTGGCGCTTGGTCAGCTTAGCCATTACACACCCTCCACGTTGAGGCCCATGCTGCGAGCAGAACCGGCGATGGTTCGCACGGCTGCATCCATGTCAGCAGCAGTCAGATCAGCCTGTTTGGTCTTGGCGATCTCTTCCAGCTGAGCACGGGTCACAGTACCGACTTTAACGGTGTTCGGACGTGCAGAACCGCTGGTCAGGCCAGCTGCTTTCTTCAGCAGAACCGAAGCAGGGGTGCTTTTGGTTTCGAAGGTGAAGCTGCGGTCACTGTAAACAGTGATGATCACAGGAGTCGGCAGACCGGCTTCTTGACCCTGAGTACGGGCGTTGAAGGCCTTGCAGAATTCCATGATGTTCACACCGTGTTGACCCAGTGCTGGACCAACGGGTGGGCTTGGGTTGGCCTGGCCGGCCTTTACTTGCAGCTTGATGTAAGCCTGAATCTTCTTAGCCATGAGCTACTCCAATATCGGGTACGAACGCCTGAAGGCTCCCCGGATTACTTGCGTTTTATCCCAGTGACGACAAAACCCCGCAGCACATAGGGCTGCGGGGTATGGGATGCTTTGTTCGGCTAGACCTTCTCGACCTGGCTGAACTCGAGCTCTACCGGGGTAGAGCGACCGAAAATAAGCACGGCCACTTGGATCCGGCTCTTCTCGTAGTTAACTTCTTCAACGGTACCGTTGAAATCAGCGAACGGACCGTCGATAACGCGGACCACTTCGCCCGGCTCGAACAGAGTCTTCGGCTTCGGCTTATCGCTGCCATCGGCAACGCGACGCAGAATGGCTTCAGCTTCTTTGTCGGTGATGGGTGCAGGCTTGTCTGCAGTACCACCGATGAAGCCCATGACACGAGGAGTATCCTTGACCAAGTGCCAAGTCCCTTCGTTCATGTCCATTTGGACCAGCACATAACCTGGGAAGAACTTACGCTCGCTTTTGCGCTTCTGGCCATTGCGCATCTCAACCACTTCTTCAGTGGGGACCAGAATCTCGCCGAAGCCATCTTCCATGCCAGCCAGCTTTACGCGCTCGATCAGCGAGCGCATTACATGCTTCTCGTAACCCGAGTAAGCATGCACAACGTACCAACGCTTAGCCACGGGACACCCTTAGCCAACAATCAAGGAAATCAACCAACCCAGCAGGGAGTCGAGACCCCACAGCAGCAACGCCATAACCAGGACAACCGCCACTACGATGAGCGTGGTCTGCGTGGTTTCTTGGCGGGTTGGCCATACGACTTTACGAATCTCGGTGCGAGCTTCCTTTGCCAGCGCAAAGAACGACTTGCCTTTGGCAGTCTGCAGGGCAACGAAGCCAGCTACAGCAGCAAGAGCAAGCAGTGCAAGTACGCGATACAGAATCGGCGAGGCGGAGTAATACTGGTTACCCACAACACCAACGACTACCAAAGCGACAACAGCCAGCCACTTGAGCAGATCAAAACGAGAGTCTTGGGCTTCAGCCTTGGGAGTCATCTAGGAAAATCCTGTGAAAAGAAAGCCAGACACACGAGGTGAATCTGGCAGGTCAGGAGGGAATCGAACCCCCAACCTACGGTTTTGGAGACCGTCGCTCTGCCAATTGAGCTACTGACCTAAAAGCTTATCAGGCCGACCATTATGTCGGCCTGATCGAGAGAAATCAACTACTTATTCGATAATCTTTGCTACGACACCAGCACCGACGGTACGACCGCCTTCACGGATAGCGAAACGCAGACCGTCTTCCATCGCGATGGTCTTGATCAGGGTAACAGTCATTTGAATGTTGTCACCTGGCATTACCATTTCAACGCCTTCTGGCAGCTCGCAGTTACCAGTCACGTCAGTAGTACGGAAGTAGAACTGTGGACGGTAGCCTTTGAAGAACGGAGTATGACGGCCGCCTTCTTCCTTGCTCAGAACGTAAACTTCAGCAGTGAACTTGGTGTGCGGCTTAACGGTGCCCGGCTTAACCAGAACCTGGCCACGCTCAACGTCGTCACGCTTGGTACCACGCAGCAGAACGCCGCAGTTCTCGCCAGCACGACCTTCGTCGAGCAGCTTGCGGAACATTTCAACGCCGGTGCAGGTAGTTTTCTGAGTGTCGCGCAGACCAACGATCTCAACTTCTTCCTGGATGCGAACGATACCACGCTCAACACGGCCAGTTACCACGGTGCCACGGCCGGAGATCGAGAATACGTCTTCGATTGGCATCAGGAACGGCTTGTCGATTGCACGCTCTGGCTCTGGGATGTAGGTATCCAGAGTTTCTACCAGACGCTTAACAGCGGTGGTACCCATTTCGTTGTCGTCTTGGCCGTTCAGAGCCATCAGAGCCGAACCGATGATGATCGGAGTGTCGTCACCTGGGAAGTCGTAAGTGCTCAGCAGATCGCGCACCTCCATCTCAACCAGTTCCAGCAGCTCAGCGTCGTCAACCATGTCAGCCTTGTTCAGGAAGACAACGATGTACGGAACGCCTACCTGACGGGACAACAGGATGTGCTCACGAGTTTGCGGCATCGGACCATCGGCAGCCGAGCAAACCAAGATCGCGCCGTCCATCTGGGCAGCACCAGTGATCATGTTTTTGACGTAGTCGGCGTGACCTGGGCAGTCAACGTGCGCGTAGTGACGAATGTTCGAGTCGTACTCTACGTGCGCAGTGTTGATGGTGATACCACGAGCTTTTTCTTCTGGGGCGCTGTCGATCTTGTCGAAGTCAACACGAGCCGAACCGAAAACTTCGGAGCAAACGCGAGTCAGAGCAGCGGTCAAAGTGGTTTTACCGTGGTCAACGTGACCGATAGTACCCACGTTAACGTGCGGCTTATTACGTTCGAACTTTTCCTTAGCCATCGAAATCACCCCTAGGAGAAGAATTGAGCAAGTCACCCAAGCCATTAAAACAAAGGCAGATATTTTCATATCTGCCTTGTTATATGGAGCTCTTGAGCGGATTTGAACCGCTGACCTCACCCTTACC
>NZ_OPYO01000003.1:0-179554 GCF_900275665.1 Pseudomonas sp. JV241A | reverse complement strand
ACTCACCCGTCCGCCGCTGAATCGAAGAGCAAGCTCTTCTCATCCGCTCGACTTGCATGTGTTAGGCCTGCCGCCAGCGTTCAATCTGAGCCATGATCAAACTCTTCAGTTCAATACTGCTTGGGTTTTGAGAAAACCCTAAACTTGGCTCAGCAATCTCAAATGACTTACTTTCAAATCTTTCGATTTTCGTGTAGCCACTTGTGATGCTGATAATCTTTTTGACTATCAGTCTGAACTCACAAGCACCCACACGAATTGCTTGATTCAGTTGTTAAAGAGCGGTTGGTTAAGAGCTTTTCGTCTCAACCGAGGCGCGCATTCTACGCTTTCCTCAGAGTCTGTCAAGCGTTTATTTTGAAGTTTTTCAGAATTTCTCTTTCAACTTCAACCACTTGACTCGCTGCGATCTCTCGTCAGCGGGAGGCGAATTCTACAGCGTTTCAAACCGCTGTCAACTGCCTTTTACACCGCTGTCGATCTTTCGATCGAAGCCCTTCCGGATGACCCTGGAACCGCTAACTCTTTGAAACTCAAGGAGTTTTCAGTTCCGACTGCGCCGGAAGTGGTGCGCATTATAAGGGGATTCGAAAGCCCGTCAAGGCTTAATTTCAATAAACCTTAACATTGCTGAAAAACAAAGCGGGGAGGCCTGCCGGCCTCCCCGTCTATATATATAGCTACACCAGCAGGCGATTACTCAGCCTTGAGGGTAACCCGGGCAAATGCCTTCTTGCCCGCCTGGCACACATGGGTCGCACCAAGTGCAAACATGAAGTCGCGATCAACCACCGCACCGTCGACTTTCACGGCGCCGCCATTGAGCAGATCCCGCGCCATCGCCGAGTTCTTCACCAGGCCCGCCCGGTTCAACACGGCAGCGATCGGCAAGCCTTCAGCCGCAGCAACCTCGACATCAGGCAGGTCCTCCGGCAACTCGCCCTCTTTCATACGGTTACCTGCCGCGCGGTGCGCATTGGCGGCAGCCTCCTCACCATGGAAGCGTGCAACGATCTCTTCCGCCAGCTTGATCTTGATGTCACGCGGGTTCGCGCCATTGGCAACATCCGCACGGAACTGCTCGATCTCCTCCATGGAACGGAAGCTCAGCAGCTCGAAGTAGCGCCACATCAAGGTGTCAGGAATCGACACGAGCTTGCTGTACATCACTCCGGGGGCTTCCTGGATGCCGACATAATTGCCCAGCGACTTGGACATCTTCTTCACGCCGTCGAGCCCTTCGAGCAACGGCATGGTCACGATGTTCTGCGCTTCCTGGCCGTAGGCACGCTGCAGCTCGCGCCCCATCAGCAGGTTGAACTTCTGGTCGGTACCGCCGAGCTCGACATCGCACTTCAGTGCCACCGAGTCATAGCCCTGCACCAGCGGGTAGAGGAACTCGTGGATCGCGATCGGCTGGTTGGTGGTGTAGCGCTTGTCGAAGTCATCGCGCTCAAGCATGCGCGCCACGGTGTACTGCGACGCCAGGCGAATGAAATCGGCAGGACTGAGCTTGTCCATCCAGGTGGAGTTGAACGCGACTTCGGTCTTGGCCGGGTCGAGAATCTTGAACACCTGCTGTTTATAGGTCTCGGCGTTATCCAGCACCTGCTCGCGGGTCAGCGGCGGACGGGTGGCACTCTTGCCGCTCGGGTCACCGATCATGCCGGTGAAGTCACCGATCAGGAAGATCACCTGGTGACCCAGATCCTGGAACTGGCGCAGCTTGTTGATCAGGACGGTATGCCCCAGGTGCAGGTCAGGCGCAGTCGGGTCAAAACCCGCCTTGATCCGCAGCGGTTGCCCGCGCTTGAGCTTCTCGACCAACTCGGACTCGACCAGTACCTCTTCCGCTCCACGCTTGATCAGCGCTAGCTGCTCTTCAACCGACTTCATAACAGACCCGCAAGGCTCAGATTCAAAGGGACCCAACCATACAAGATCAGCCATCAAATACAAGTTTTTGCCCCGAGTGTGACCTCGAAGCCGACTGATGACGTCTGCGCGCTTGCGCTGAAGGGGATTTGGTTATATTTTATACAGTTATTTCATCTTCATCATGTCATTCATCTTTTCCACTTCATCTATTTCAAAGTCAATTCATCTATGACCAACGAACCGCCTAAAGCGCCCCCGCTTTATCCGAAGAGCCACCTGTTGGCCGCCAGCGGCATCGCCGCCTTACTCAGCCTGGCCTTGCTGGTGTTCCCATCCAGCGAGGTCGAAGCCAAGAAAACCACCCTGAACCTGGAGCTGGAAAGCCCGGTCGAGCAACTCAAGCAGGAACAGGACGCCCCACTTACCCAGAACACTGACGCCGCGCCCTCGCCGTTTGCGCAGATCGACAACAGCGCCGCACCGACCGAAACCGCCAAGGTCGAGCCGGCGCCTGCCGCTGCCGAAGCTGCGCCAGCCAGCAAGGACCCAAGCCACCGCGAAGTTACCGTGAGCCGTGGCGATACCCTGTCGACCCTGTTCGCCAAGGTCGGCCTGCCGGCTACCGCCGTGCATGAAGTGCTGACCAGCAACAAGCAGGCCAAGCAGTTCAGCCAACTCAAACACGGCCAAGTGCTGCAGATCGAGCTCGACAAGGACGGTCAGTTGGCCAGCCTGCACAGCAAGCTCAGCGACCTCGAAACCATTCGCCTGACCAAGAGCGCAAACGGTTACGCGTTCAACCGTGAAATCAGCAAGCCAGTGGTGCGTTCCGCCTATGTTCATGGCGTGATCAAGAGCTCGCTGTCGGCCTCGGCCCAACGCGCCGGCCTGAATCACAATCTGACCATGGATATGGCACGTATTTTTGGCTACGACATCGACTTCGCCCAGGATATTCGCCAGGGCGACGAATTCGACGTGATCTACGAACAGAAGGTCATGAACGGCAAGGTCGTCGGCACCGGCAATATCCTGTCCGCGCGCTTTACCAACCGCGGCAAGAGCTTCACCGCAGTGCGCTACACCAACAAGCAGGGCAACACCAACTACTACACCGCCGACGGCAACAGCATGCGCAAGGCGTTCATCCGTACTCCGGTTGATTTCGCCCGTATCAGCTCGCGCTTCTCGGCAGGCCGCAAGCACCCGATCCTGAACAAGATCCGCGCACACAAAGGTGTCGACTACGCAGCACCACGCGGTACGCCGATCAAGGCGGCCGGTGACGGCAAGGTCCTGCTGGCGGGCCGCCGCGGTGGTTACGGCAACACCGTGATCATCCAGCACGGCAACCGCTACCAGACCCTGTACGGGCACATGCAGGGCTTCGCCAAGGGCGTGAAGACCGGCGGTTCCGTCAAGCAAGGGCAGATCATCGGCTACATCGGCACCACCGGCCTGTCCACCGGCCCGCACCTGCACTACGAGTTCCAGGTCAACGGCGTACACGTCGACCCGCTCGGGCAGAAGCTGCCAATGGCCGACCCGATCGCCAAGGCCGAGCGCCAGCGTTTCCTGCAGCAAAGCCAGCCACTGGTCGCGCGCATGGAGCAGGAAAAGGCCACCCTGCTCGCCTCGAGCAAGCGTTAAGCAATGCCGCTCTATCTGGGTGTGATGTCCGGGACCAGCCTCGATGGCCTGGACATCGCCTTGATCGAACAGGAGCAGCACCTCAAGCTGCTCGCTACCCATTACATTCCCATGCCCGCCAGCCTGCGCCAGGACCTGCTGGACCTGTGCGCCAGCGGGCCTGACGAGATCGCCCGCGCAGCCCTGGCAGAGAACCAGTGGGTGCGCCTTGCCGCCGAAGGCATCCAGCACCTGCTGGCCGCCCAAGACCTCAAGCCTGAGGCCATTCGCGCCATCGGCAGCCATGGCCAGACCATTCGTCACGAACCGGCGCGCGGTTTCACCGTGCAGATCGGCAATCCGGCGTTGCTGGCCGAGCTCACCGGCATCAGCGTAGTCAGCGACTTTCGCCGCCGCGACGTTGCTGCTGGCGGCCAGGGTGCGCCGCTGGTACCGGCCTTCCACGAAGCGCTGTTCGCCCACCAGGGCCAACGCCTGGCAGTGCTCAACGTCGGCGGTTTCAGCAATCTCAGCCTGATCGAACAGGACAAGCAAGTCAGCGGCTTCGATTGCGGGCCGGGTAACGTGCTGCTCGATGCCTGGATCCAGCAGAAACAGGGCCACAGCTACGACACCGACGGTGCCTGGGCTGGCACCGGCCAGGTGATCCCCGGTTTGCTCGCCTCCCAACTCAGTGACCCGTTCTTCGCCGGTACCGGGCCGAAAAGTACCGGCCGCGAAGTGTTCAACCTGCCTTGGTTGAACCAGCATCTTGCGTCTCAGCCGGGCTATCGGGATGAAGACGTGCAGGCCACCCTGCTGGAGCTGACCGCCCACAGTATCGTCAGCTCGTTGCAGGCGGCGCAGGACGATACCCAGGCCTTGCTGGTCTGCGGTGGCGGCGCGCACAACAGCGTGCTGATGCAGCGTCTGGCAACGCTGCTACCCAACGCCCGGGTCAGCAGCACTGCCGCTTGCGGGGTCGACCCTGACTGGGTCGAAGCCATGGCCTTCGCCTGGCTGGCCCACTGCTGCCTGGAGCACATCCCCGCCAACCGCCCCAGCGTCACTGCTGCTCGTGGCCTGCGGGTGCTGGGCGCGATCTACCCGGCATAAACCGCAGATAGCAAAACGCCGCGCATCGGCGCGGCGTTTGCGGTACTGCCCTTGCGATCAGATCGAGAACGAAGAGCCGCAACCACAGGTCGTGGTGGCGTTCGGGTTCTTGATGACGAAACGCGAGCCTTCCAGGCCTTCCTGGTAATCCACCTCGGCTCCTGCCAGGTACTGAAAGCTCATCGGATCGACCACCAGGGCCACGCCTTCGCGCTCGACGATGGTGTCGTCCTCGGCAACATCTTCATCGAAAGTGAAACCGTACTGAAAACCCGAGCAACCGCCGCCGGTCACGAATACTCGCAACTTCAGGCGATCATTGCCTTCTTCATCGACCAGGGTCTTCACCTTGTGCGCTGCACCCTCAGTGAACTGCAATGCCACAGGGGTGAAGGATTCGACGCTCATGCTGACTATCTCCCGGCGCTATGCCGCCATAATGCGTGATGACGCGCATTATCCGCTTCTCCGAGAAAAGCGGTCAACAATACAAAAGCTGCAAGGGGTTGGCTGCAAGCTATAAGCGGATCGCGTCCGCCTTTGACTTGCAGCTTGAAACCTACCGTTTAAGGCAGCAGGCCGGCGTGGGAAAGCCCCATGCGCTCGTCCAGGCCGAAGAGGATGTTGAGGTTCTGTACCGCCTGCCCCGACGCGCCCTTGACCAGGTTGTCGATCACCGACAGCACCACGACCAGGTCGCCGCCTTGCGGACGGTGCACGGCAATCCGGCAAACGTTGGCGCCGCGCACGCTGCGGGTTTCCGGGTGACTGCCAGCCGGCATTACGTCGACGAACGGTTCATCGGCATAGCGTTTCTCGAACAGCGCCTGCAGATCGACCGAGGTATCGGCGACGGTCGCGTACAGGGTCGAATGGATACCGCGGATCATCGGGGTCAGGTGCGGCACGAAGGTCAGGCCGACATCAGTACCCGCTGCACGGCGCAGGCCCTGGGTGATTTCCGGCAGATGACGGTGCCCTTTGACCGCGTAGGCCTTCATGCTCTCGCCCGCCTCACAGAACAGCGAACCAACCGCCGCGCCACGACCGGCGCCGCTGACACCGGACTTGCAGTCGGCGATCAGGCGCGAGGCATCGGCGATACCGGCTTCGAGCAGTGGCAGGAAGCCCAACTGGGTAGCGGTAGGGTAGCAACCCGGCACGGCGATCAGGCGCGCCTGGCGAATCTGCTCGCGATTCACTTCAGGCAAGCCGTACACCGCGTCCTTGAGCAGCTCTGGCGCACCGTGGGGCTGGCCGTACCACTTGGCCCATTCATCGGCATCCTGCAGGCGGAAGTCAGCGGACAGGTCGATGACCTTGGTGCCAGCGGCCAGCAACTCGCCCGCCAGGGCATGGGCGACACCGTGCGGGGTAGCGAAGAACACCACGTCGCAGGCAGCCAGGGTCTTCACGTCCGGCACACTGAAGGCCAGACCGTCGTAGTGACCGCGCAGGTTCGGGTACATATCGGCAACCGCCAGGCCGGCTTCGGAGCGCGAGGTGATCACCGCCACCTCGGCCTGTGGATGCTGTGCCAACAGACGCAGCAGCTCGACCCCGGTGTAACCCGTGCCGCCAACGATACCGACCTTGACCATAACGCGTGCCCCTTCTCAACGAACCAACAGGAAAGCCCACGATAATAGGGGCGCTGAAACACGCCCACAACTGTTGCGATGGCTCGCGGCCCCCCCTAGCCTCTACTATCTGACGACCGTGAACCCTGAAGGAACTCAACCCCATGCTTTTTCTCTGGATCAAAGCGCTGCATATCGTCAGCGTAGTCTGCTGGTTCGCCGGCCTGTTTTACCTGCCGCGCTTGTTCGTCTACCACGCACAAAGCCAGGACAGCATCAGCCAGGAGCGCTTCGTGATCATGGAGCGCAAGCTGTACCGCGGCATCATGCTGCCAGCGATGATCGCCAGCCTGGTCTTCGGCATCTGGCTGCTGAGCCTTACCCCGGGCTTTCTCAGCCAGGGCTGGATGCACGCCAAGCTCACCCTGGTGGTGTTGCTGATCGGCTATCACCATATGTGCGGCGCGCAGCTCAAGCGCTTCGCCCGTGGCGAAAACAAACGCAGCCATGTGTTCTACCGCTGGTTCAATGAAGCGCCGGTGCTGGTCCTGCTGGCCGTGGTAATTCTGGTGGTGGTCAAACCGTTCTAACCTAAGCCCATACTCAGCCTCGGGAAACCTGCCATGTCATTGCCTGCCCTGCTCGAACAACGCCTGCGTCTGCCGGTCGTAGCGGCACCGATGTTTCTGATCTCCAACCCGCAACTGGTACTGGCCTGTTGCGCCAATGGCGTGGTCGGCAGTTTCCCGGCGCTGAACCAGCGCGATAGTGCTGGCTTCAAGGCCTGGCTCGAAGAAATCGAAACCGGCCTGGCAGCCCTCGACAAGCCTGCGCCCTATGCGGTCAACCTGATCGTGCACCAGAGCAACCCGCGCCTGCAGGCGGACCTGGCGCTGTGCGTCGAGCACCGGGTGCCAATCGTCATCACCAGCCTCGGAGCGGTGAAGGAGCTGGTCGATGCCGTACATGGCTACGGCGGCCTGGTGTTCCATGATGTGACCACTCGCCGGCATGCCGAGAAAGCCGCCGAAGCCGGCGTCGACGGTCTGATTGCCGTGGCGGCGGGCGCTGGAGGCCACGCCGGGACCTGGAGCCCGTTCGCCCTTGTTGCCGAAATTCGCCAGTTCTTCGACAAGACATTACTGCTGGCCGGCTGCATCAACCGTGGCCAGGAAATCCTTGCCGCGCAACTGCTGGGCGCCGACCTTGCCTACCTGGGCACGCGCTTTATCGCCACCCACGAGAGCCAGGCGCCGGGGCCCTACAAAGAAATGATGCTTGAAGCCAAGGCAGCCGATATCATCCACACCGCTGCGGTTTCCGGGGTGCCTGCCAGCTTCATGCGCCAGAGCCTGGAAAACGCCGGTTTCGACATGGCCGCCCTGCGCAGCCACACCGAGACCAAGCTCAAACCCATCGACGACGAGGCCAAGGCCTGGAAGACCGTCTGGTCTGCCGGACAAGGTGTCGGTGCCATCGACCAGCTGTGCTCGGTCGAGCAACTGATTGCCCGCCTGGATGCCGAGTACCGCCAGGCACACGCCTCGGCCACAGCCCTGAGCCGCCACTGGCCGGGCTGATTTACGCTTTATCACGGCAAAGGAAGCCTGCATGAACAACACCCTCACCTTCGCAAACGAGCTGATGAGCCCTCAAGGCCGAATCGGCCGGCTCCGCCTTCTGGCCTGGAGCCTGGGTTTGATTGCGGCCACCGTGGCCTTTGCGCTGTTGCTGGGCTGGGTGACTAGTGCAGTGTGGAAAGACGCTGCCGGCCTGATCCTGATTGCCGCCCTTATCGCTCGAATCATGAGCATGATCTTCTTCGTCAAGCGCCTGCACGACCTGAACTGGAGTGGCTGGTTCTGCTGGGCAGTGTTGTTGCCCTGGGTCGGCAACTTCCTGCTGCTGCTCCTGCTGCTGATACCTGGCAATCGAGGCAACAATCGCTTCGGACCTGCCCCGCCGCCCAACAGCATGTCCGTCGTTATACTGGCCTCGATGTGGCTGGTAGTGATCGTTGTCGCAGTGGTTTTGACCGTGTTCAGGCCCGGTATCTGAATCACACCGGCAGCACCTCAAGCCCGCTAGCTGTAAACTGCGCACTTTGGCCACCCTTCCCGACTGGAGAACTGCATGACCCGTTACGCCATGATCACCGGTGCCTCCAGCGGCTTGGGCCTGGCACTGGCCGAGGCGCTGGCACGTCGGGGACGCAATCTGATCCTGGTGGCCTGCCAGCGTGACCCGCTGGAAAGCATCGCCATCGAGCTGACCCAGCGTTTTGGCGTCGAAGTGCTGTTCCGCGCCTGCGACCTGGGCGAGCCCCTGCGCCTGTCGGGGTTCCTTCTGGAACTCGAAGAAAGCGAACGGCACATCGACTTGCTGGTCAACTGCGCCGGTATCCGTTCCTACGGGCATTTCCTCGCCCAGGAGTGGAGCGATGAACAGGACCTGATCGAGGTGAACATTCTTGCCCTGACCCGTCTCTGCCACGCCCTGGGTAATGCCATGGCGGTGCAAGGTGGCGGGCAGATCCTCAACGTTGCCTCCCTTGCTGCTTTCGCCCCCGGGCCGTGGATGAGCAGCTATGCGGCGAGCAAGGCTTATGTACTGCACTTTTCCGAAGGCCTGCGCGAAGAGCTCAAGCGCACGGGCATCAAGGTCTCGGTACTTTGCCCAGGCCCGGTGCGCTCGCCGTTGCGGCGCATCCCACGGTTGGAGAAAGGCCAGCGCTGCCTCAGCCCGGAAGAAGTCGCCCTGTACACCGTGCGTGCCCTGGACAAGAACCGCGCCCTGATCATCCCCGGCCGCCGTAACCGCTGGCTGGCCTTCAGCCCGCGCCTGCTGTCGCGCTGGGTAACGCGCAAGCTGGCCGGCGCCATCAACCAGGCCTATTGCCCTCGCTAATTTGCACAGAGCTGGGCGCAAGCGCCTGGCCTGCGTACACTCAAGTCCGATTACCCTCATGGAGCAACCGTAAGTGGAAACTCTGTTTACCAAGATCATCAACCGGGAAATCCCGGCCAAGATCATCTACGAGGACGACCAGGTTCTGGCCTTCCACGATATCGCCCCGCAGGCACCGGTACATTTTCTGGTCATCCCGAAAAAACCGATCCGCACGCTCAACGACCTCACCGAAGAAGACAAGGGCCTGGCCGGGCACATCCTCTTCACCGCTCAGCGGTTGGCCAAAGAGCTGGGCTGCGAAGACGGCTTTCGGGTGGTCATGAACTGCAATGAGCAAGGTGGGCAGACCGTCTACCACATTCATATGCACGTGCTTGGCCAGCGTCAGATGCACTGGCCACCGGGCTGATCCAGGGCAAGCCCCGACTTCGCGATTGGGGTAAACTGTCGGGCACATTCTTGCGGAGGTGCCCGATGGCTACCGAACGTCACTATTCCCCGCTCGACCGCTTGTTGCTGCAGGCCGACACCGCCATGCGCACCTTGCTGCCCTTCAGCGGCCAGCCTTCCCGACCGTCGCCGGCGATCATTCAGCCAGACGTCACTCTGGACGAAACGCAGACCCGCCATGTGGCCGGGCTCATGCGCATCAACCATACCGGCGAAGTCTGCGCCCAGGCGCTGTACCAGGGCCAGGCCCTGACCGCCAAGCTGCCCCAGGTACGCAAGGCCATGGAACACGCCGCCGAAGAAGAGATCGACCACCTGGCCTGGTGCGAGCAGCGTATTCGCCAGCTTGGCAGCCACCCCAGCGTGCTCAACCCGTTGTTCTATGGCATGTCCTTTGGCATTGGCGCCCTCGCCGGCCTGGTCAGCGACAAGGTCAGCCTGGGTTTTGTCGCCGCCACCGAGCATCAGGTCTGCAAGCACCTGGACGAACACCTGGAGCAGATCCCGGCCGAGGATGAAAAGTCCCGGGCAATTCTCGAGCAGATGCGCGTCGACGAAGAGCAACATGCCGAATCCGCACTGGATGCTGGCGGCTTCCGCTTCCCGGCACCAGTCAAGTTCGGCATGAGCCTGATGGCCAAGGTCATGACCAAAAGCACCTATCGTATCTAGGACCGCCGATGACAGAACGCTTCGATGCCAAGGACCTGGCCCGCGCAGTCAGTGCCGGCGTTCTGAACCCGGGCCAGGACCAGGCCCTGATTGAGTTTCTCAAGCGCCAGCCGCAAGCCCAGGCCAGTTTTCAACTGGCCCATGTGGCTTTTTACTTCGGCGCCTTGCTGATCATGGCCGCCATGGGCTGGTTGCTCAGCGAAGCCTGGATGCGCGTCGGTGACAGCGCCCTGCTGCTGGTTGCCCTGATCTACATCGGCGTGCTGACCCTGGGTGGCTTACTCATGCAGCGCCGCGGCCAGATCATCCCCGCTGGCGTGCTCGCCGCGGTGGCGGTGAGTATCGTGCCGCTGGCGGTGTTCGCGGTGGAACGTATCACCGGTTTCTGGCCACTGGACGATGCCCAGGGCAATTACCACAACTACTACACCTATGTGCAGGGCGGCTGGCTGCTGATGGAGGCGGCGACGGTACTGGCCGGCTTGTTGATGCTGCGGCTGATCCCTTTCCCATTCATCGTCATGCCGATCGCCGTGGCCTTGTGGTTCATGTCCATGGACCTGAGCGAATGGTTCTACGGCGAAGCCTTCGACTGGAATCAGCGGCGCACGGTGTCACTGTGGTTTGGCCTGGCGACGTTGCTGGTATTCCTGGTGGTCGACGGTCGCACTCGCCAGGACCACGCGTTCTGGGGTTATCTGGCCGGATTGCTGGCCTTCTGGTTCGGCTTGCCGCTGCTGGACACCGACAATGAATGGGACAAAGCCCTGTACTGCCTGATCAACCTCGGCCTGATGGGCGTTGCGCTGCTGCTGCGCCGACCGCTGTTCATGGTCTTTGGCGGCATGGGCGTGGCGATGTACCTGGGTTATCTGTCTTACCAGGTGTTTGCCGAATCGCTGCTGTTCCCGGTGGTACTGACCTTTATCGGCCTGGGCGTGATTGGCCTGGGCCTGCTGTATCAGAAACACCGCGATAATCTGAGCCGTTGGCTACGTGCACAAGTGCCGGAGGGTTTACTCAATCTATTGCCAGGACTGCGTCGCTGATGATCAGGCTGTTTTGTGTTCGCTTGTTGCAAAGCCTGGGTCTGGCGCTGGTGGCCTACCTGTTCGTGTGCCTGATGACCGCCAGCATGAGGGAAGCGCCCTTCAGCCTGACGCTGCCAGAAATCTCCCAACCTGATGGCAACAGTGCTTTCGACCTGCTGTTGTTCTCACTGCCCGGGCAACTGCTGTTCGTGTTGGTCGGCTGTTTTATCCACAGGCGGCGACTGCTCGGCGGGGTCTTTGCGCTGTTTGCCGCGCTGATTGCCTTGCTGCAGTGCCTGCTGTTTGCCGATGCCTTTGGCAATACCTGGAGCACAGCAGAAATCTTCGGCTTGCTTGGCTTTAACCTGCATTGGTTTTTGCTGGCGCTGGTTCCAGGGCTGGCCTGGCTGATTGGGCTGGAGCGCCTGCGCGTTTAGCCTGAGCGTGGGGCAAGCCCGCTCCTACAGAAGCGGGCTTGCTGACCATCAACCGAGCTCGACGATCTCGTAGCCATGGGTGATCTCGACACCGGCCCGGCCGAGCATGATCGAGGCCGAGCAATACTTCTCTGCCGACAACTCGACCGCGCGCTTGACCTGGGCTTCTTTAAGGCCACGGCCCTTGACCACGAAGTTCAGGTGGATCTTGGTGAACACCTTCGGGTCTTCACCGGCGCGCTCGGCTTCAAGAAACACTTCGCAGCTCTCCACCGCCTGGCGGGATTTCTTCAGGATGCTGACCACATCGAAGTTGCTGCAGCCACCCAGGCCCAGCAACAGCATTTCCATGGGCCGTACACCCAGGTTGCGGCCACCGGCCTCGGGCGGGCCGTCCATCACGACCACGTGGCCACTGCCCGATTCGCCCAGAAACATGGCTTCACCTGCCCACTGGATACGCGCCTTCATTACCTGGACTCCCTTGTTTGAAAAAAGGCTGCCAGCTTAGACCCTGCGGGCCCGGTGGAAAAGCTCAAGCGCATGAGTAAATCTGCCGATAGAAGGGCAAGCGTCTGATAAGCTGACGCCAAATCACTGGCGCTTATCGCCAGACTACCTATAAAAGTAAATGAAGCGTCGCCTCCTGACCGGGATCCAGCCATGGTTGCATCAGCCCTTCCAGCCAAGATCAAGAACATCGACAAGCTGCTGGTCCATTGCCAGCGCCGCCGCTATGCGGCCAAGAGCAACATCATCTGCGCCGGCGACAAGGCCGAAACCCTGTCGTTCATTATCAAGGGCTCGGTGACCATTCTCATTGAAGACGACGATGGCCACGAAATGATCATCGCCTACCTCAACAGTGGTGATTTCTTCGGTGAGCTCGGTCTGTTTGAACCGGCCGGGCAGGAACAACAGCGCAGCGCCTGGGTCCGGGCCAAAAGCGAATGTGAGGTTGCGGAAATCAGCTACGAGAAATTCCGCGAGCTGGCACGCCACGACCCGGAGATCCTCTACGCACTGGGCAGCCAGATGGCCCAGCGTCTGCGCAATACCACGCGCAAGGTCGGCGACCTGGCATTCTTCGACGTCACCGGCCGGGTAGCCCGCTGCCTGCTGGAGCTGTGCAAGCAGCCGGATGCAATGACCCACCCCGACGGTATGCAGATCAAGATCACCCGCCAGGAAATCGGCCGGATCGTTGGATGCTCACGGGAGATGGTCGGCCGCGTCCTCAAGGACCTTGAAGAGCGCAGCCTGGTACACGTCAAGGGCAAGACCATGGTGGTCTTTGGCACCCGTTAATCGCGGGCGATGCCCTTGGTCACCTCGGCATAGGCCTGGCCCAGCCGCTCGAGCAGCGGCGCCTGGGGCACCACTTCGTGCAGGGCGATGTGGCTGTCAGCCAGGCAGTGCTGCTCCAGTTCGCAGCATTCGTTGAAGCGGTTGACCGCTGCCACCATTGATTCGCGCTCGTTATCCAGCAACAACGCACCATGCACCAGTACCACCGGGCGCTTGCCTCCCAGGCCCTGGCGCCAGCGCTGGGCAGTGCCGACCAGCTTGCGGCCGTTGAGGTTGACGTTGTAGCGCCCATCACAGAACGCCCCTTCGATTTCCCCCACCGACGCCAGCCCACCCCATTCACGCAGCACATCACACAACGGCAGGCACAGGCGCTCGTAGGCGCTTTCTATGCGGCCGTGATCACCTTCGCTTTTTGGTGCTACGTATACCAGCGCGATGTTGATCACCGCAGGTGACTGCGGCACCGGCTCGCCACCGGTTTCGCGCAGCAGCACCGGCCAGCCAGCAATCGCAAGCTCCGCGCAGGCAGCCTCGAAACCGTCCAGGCGGCTCATGCGCCGGGGCATGACCAAGGCGCGGTCAGTCGGACGCCAGAACAACAGGCCATGATCCTTTTCGCCTTTGCATACAGCCGCCAACAACTCCTGCTCGGCGTGCAGCCCGGCCTCGACAGTGACATCAAGCACTTGATCAGTCATCGCATAAACCTTGTAGAGACAAAAAAGCCGGCATCGCCGGCTTCAGAGTTGAATCAGTCCAGGCCTTGCACCGGGTTCTGCACCACGCGCTCCGGGAAGAACAGGCGCTGCAGTTCCAGCCCCGGGTGCTCGGCACGCATGAACGCTTCGCCGACCAGGAAGGAGTACACCTCGTTGATTTCCATCAGCTCGACGTCGGCGCGGTTGAGGATGCCGCTCTCGGTGATGGCCAGGCGGTCACGAGGGATGCGCGGCAGCAGGTCGAGGGTGGTTTCCAGGCTGACTTCAAACGTGTGCAAGTTGCGGTTGTTGACGCCGACCAGTGGCGTGTCGAGAGTCTTCAGCGCCCGCTCCAGCTCGTCGCCGTCGTGCACTTCGACCAGGACGTCGAGGCCGACGCGCTTGGCGGTATCGGCAAGTTCGGCCATCTTCACGTCATCCAGCGCCGCAACGATCAGCAGCACACAGTCAGCGCCCAGGGCCCGGGCTTCGACGATCTGGTAAGGATCGATCATGAAGTCCTTGCGGATCACCGGCAGCTTGCACGCGGCGCGCGCCTGTTGCAGGTAGATGTCGCCGCCCTGGAAGTAGTCGACATCGGTCAACACCGACAGGCAGGTCGCCCCGCCCTTCTCGTAGCTGACGGCGATGTCGGCCGGAATGAAGTTTTCGCGGATCACACCCTTGCTGGGCGAGGCTTTCTTGATCTCGGCAATGACTGCCGGTTGCTTGCGCCTGGCCTGCTCAATCAGGGCCTTGGCAAAGCCGCGCGGGGCATCGGCGACTGCAGCCATGCGCTCCAGCTCGGCCAGGCTGACCCGGGCGCTGCGCTCGGCCACTTCCTCGACCTTGCGGGCAAGGATCTTTTCCAGAACCGTCGGCACACTCATCCTTCATTCTCCTGCTTGAATACCGCGGTAAAGGCACCGAGTTCTTCGAGTTTTTCCCGGGCGAGACCGGTGTGCAATGCATCATGAGCGAGCTCGACGCCTTGCTTGAGGCTCATGGCGTGGTCGGCAGCGTAAAGCGCGGCGCCGGCGTTGAGCACGATCATTTCCGCAGCCTTCTGGCCGTTCTCGGTCTTGCGCCGGCCCAAGGCATCGCGGATCAGCTCCAGCGACTTGGCCGGGCTCTCCACGGCCAGGCCGTGCAGGCTCTGGCTTTTCATGCCGAGGTCTTCGGGCTCGACCCAATATTCCGTGATCTGGTCATTCTTCAGTTCGGCAACGAACGTCGGCGCCGCCAGGCTGAATTCGTCCAGGCCGTCTTTCGAATGCACCACCAGCACATGCTTGCTGCCAAGGCGTTGGAGCACTTCAGCCAACGGACGGCATAGCGCCTGAGTGAACACGCCGACGACCTGGTGCTTGACCCCGGCCGGATTCGTAAGCGGGCCGAGCATGTTGAACAAGGTACGCAGGCCCAGGTCACGACGTGGGCCGGCGGCGTATTTCATCGCCTTGTGGTGGGTCTGGGCAAACATGAAGCCGATACCGACGCTGTCGATGCAGCGTGCCACTTGTACCGGCGTGAGGTTCAGGTAGATACCGGCTGCTTCCAGCAGGTCGGCACTGCCGCTCTTGCCCGAGACCGCACGGTTTCCGTGCTTGGCCACGGTGCAGCCGGCGGCGGCAACGACGAATGCCGAAGCGGTGGACACGTTGAAGATGTTGGCGCCATCGCCGCCGGTGCCGACCACGTCGACCACCTGGTCGAGGGTGTTGAGCTCGACCTTGTCGGCCAGCTCGCGCATCACTGAGACGGCACCGACGATTTCATCGATGCTCTCGCTCTTCATGCGTATGCCCATCAGGAAGGCGCCGATCTGCGCCTCGCTGCATTGGCCGGTCATGATTTCGCGCATGACATCGCGCATTTCTTCGGTGCTCAGGTCCAGGTGACCGACGATACGGCTCAGCGCGCTCTTGATATCCATGTTCAATCCTTAACGGCGGCCGCCGGTCTGCTTGAGGAAGTTGGCGAACAGCTCGTGGCCCTGCTCGGTGAGGATCGATTCGGGGTGGAACTGCACCCCTTCGATATTCAGCTCTTTATGCCGCAGGCCCATGATCTCGTCCACCGAGCCGTCTTCAAGGACGGTCCAGGCGGTCAGCTCCAGGCATTCGGGCAAGGTTTCGCGCTTGACCACCAACGAGTGGTAGCGGGTGACGGTCAGCGGGTTATTGAGGCCAGCGAACACGCCCTGGTCCTTGTGCAACACCGGGCTGGTCTTGCCATGCATCACCTGGCGGGCGCGCACTACATCACCACCGAAGGCCTGGCCAATGGACTGGTGGCCCAGGCATACGCCGAGGATCGGCAGCTTGCCGGCAAAGTGCTTGATGGCCTCCAGCGACACACCGGCTTCAGTCGGGGTGCACGGGCCGGGGGAGACGACAATGCGCTCGGGGTTCAGGGCTTCGATCTGGGCGATGGTCAGTTCGTCATTGCGAATGACCTTGACCTCTGCACCCAGCTCGCCGAGGTATTGCACGACGTTGTAGGTGAAGGAGTCGTAGTTGTCGATCATCACTAACATCTGGGTTCAACCTCTTGCATCTACTGACTTTGAATACATGCCTTTCGAAGTGCCTGTGCGCTGTGCAACAGGTGCTAGTTCGCCTGTGCGCACCAGCCACAGCCGGCTACAGCAGGTAAAGCGTTCAGAAAGGCAAAGCGGTACAGGGCCGGCGAACCGGCAAGAGATAAAGTCAGGCGCGCCAACGCCAACGGGCGTGGGCCTTGATAACGCGCATCAAGAGTTTGCTGACGATCAACACGGGGTAGGTCTCGTTCATACGTTCCCGCACAGTAGCCTACCGGCGCGGTCCACGCAATATGACCGAGGCATGCCGAAACGCTTTAGCGATGGAAGACGCGCGGAATGTTTTGCTAACGTCTTTAGGCGTCATCCGATAACAACAACGAAAAAGGATCTTTGCGATGTTGAAAGCGCGCTCACTGTTGCCCTGTGCATTCTCGCTTCTGGCCCTGGCCTGCTCCAGCGCCCATGCGGCCCCCTCCCCCTACTCGACCTTGATTGTCTTCGGCGACAGCCTTGCCGATGCCGGGCAATTCCCCGACGGTAACGGTGCGCCGGGCTCTACCCAGCGCTTTACCAACCGTATCGGCCCGACCTATGGCAACGGCGAGGCCTTCGGCGCGGTATCGCCCATGTTGCTCGGGGCGCAGCTGGGTATTGCTCCGACTGACCTGGGCGCTTCGACTTCACCGGTCAATGCCGCACTCGGTCGTCCTGACGGCAACAACTGGGCAGTGGGCGGCTACCGCACCGACCAGATTCTCGACTCGATCACCGGCACTTCCGACGTGATCATTCCACCAGGCAATCCCGGGGCCGGCACCGTGCTGCGCGAACGCCCGGGGTATCTGGCCGGCGGACTGCGCGCCGATCCCAACGCGCTTTACTACCTGACCGGCGGCGGCAACGACTTCCTCCAGGGGCAGATCACCAGCCCGGCCAGCGCCGCAGCCGCCGCCAATCGCCTGGCCGCCAGCGCCCAGGCCCTGCAGCAGGGCGGCGCGCAGTACATCATGGTCTGGTTGCTGCCCGACCTGGGCCTGACCCCGGCGATGAATGGCACCCCGATGCAAGGCCCGGCTTCGCAGCTGAGCAGCCTCTTCAACCAGCAACTGGTCGGCCAACTGAGCCTGATCGACGCACAAATCATTCCGCTCAACGTGCCACTGCTGCTCCAGGAAGCCCTGGCCACTCCGGCGCAGTTCGGCCTGGCCAGCGGTCAGAACCTGGTCGGCACCTGCTTCAGTGGCAACGGCTGCGTGCAGAACGCGACCTACGGCATCAACAGCGCCACGCCCGATCCGAGCAAGTTGCTGTTCAACGATTCGGTCCACCCCACCACTGCCGGGCAGGAGCTGATTGCCGACTACGCCTTTTCGATCCTCTCCGCACCATGGGAGCTGACGCTGCTACCAGAAATGGCCCACGCCAGCTTGCGCGCGCACCAGGATGAACTGCGCAACCAGTGGCAAGGCCACTGGCAACCGGTTGGCCAGTGGCAGGCAATCGTGGCTGCTGGTGGGCAGAATCTGGATATCGACAGCCAGCGCAGTTCCGCCAGCGCCGATGGCCATGGCTACAACCTGACCCTGGGCGGCAGCTACCGCCTGGATGACGCCTGGCGTATTGGTATTGCTACCGGCGTTTACCAGCAGAAGCTCGAAGCCGGCGAGCAAGACTCCGACTACAAGCTCGACAGCTACCTGGCCACCGCCTTCGTGCAGTTCCAGCAGAACCAATGGTGGGCAGATGCGGCCCTGACCGGCGGGCACCTGGACTACAGCGACCTGAAACGCACCTTCGCTCTGGGCGTGAACGATCGCAGCGAGAAAGGTGATACCGATGGCGAGCTGTGGGCGTTCGCCGCGCGCCTGGGATATGACCTCGCGGCTCCCGGCAGCCAGTGGAGCCTGTCGCCTTTCGTCAGCGCCGACTATGCGCGGGTGAAAGTCGATGGGTATTCGGAGAAAGGCACCCGCGCCACGGCCTTGAGCTATGACGATCAGGACCGTGAATCGCGGCGTCTGGGCCTGGGTTTGCAGGGCAAGTATCAGGCACGACCAAGCACCTTGCTGTTCGCCGAAGTGGCTCACGAGCACGAGTTCGAAGACGACCGCCAGGACCTGACCATCCACCTCAACAGCCTGCCGGGCAACGACTTCACCCTGACCGGCTATACCCCGCAGAGCAATCTGAATCGGGCAACCCTGGGCTTGAGCCAGACCCTCGCACCGGGGCTGGCCCTGCGCGGCAGCTACAACTGGCGCAAGAGTGACGAGCTGACCCAGCAAGGGATCAACCTGGCGTTGAGCCTGGAGTTCTAAGGAGGGGATACGGCGCCTGCCACAAGCAGGCGCCGTGGATCAGGCTCAGCTACGTGGTGTCTGCTCGGCCAGCGCCACCGCACGGAACATGGCCCGGCGCTTGTTGATGGTTTCTTCCCACTCAAGCGCTGGCACCGAGTCGGCAACGATACCGCCACCGGCCTGCACATGCAGCTCACCGTCCTTGATCACTGCGGTACGGATGGCAATCGCGGTGTCCATGTTGCCGTTCCAGGCAAAGTACCCCACCGCACCGCCGTAGACCCCGCGCTTGACCGGCTCCAGCTCGTCAATGATTTCCATGGCGCGGATCTTCGGCGCCCCGGACAAGGTGCCCGCCGGCAGGATCGCGCGCAGTGCATCCATGGCGCTCAGGCCCTGCTTCAGCTCGCCGGTGACGTTGGAAACAATGTGCATGACGTTGGAGTAGCGCTCGATCACCATCTTCTCGGTGACCTTGACCGAGCCGGTTTCCGAGACCCGGCCAGCGTCGTTACGGCCCAGGTCGATGAGCATCAGGTGCTCGGCGATTTCCTTGTCGTCGGACAGCAGGTCTTCTTCCAGCGCACGATCGGCTTCTTCGGTGGCACCGCGTGGGCGGGTTCCGGCGATCGGGCGAACGGTGACCAGGTTGTCCTCGACCCGCACCAGCACTTCTGGCGAGCTGCCCACTACATGGAAGTCGCCGAAGTTGAAGAAGTACATGTACGGCGTCGGGTTGAAGCAGCGCAGTGCCCGGTACAGGTCGATCGGCGCGGCCTTGAAGTCGATGGACATGCGCTGCGATGGCACCACCTGCATGCAGTCGCCAGCGAGGATGTACTCCTTGATGGTATCGACCGCACGCTCGTAGTCGCTCTGGGTAAAGCTGGAGCGGAACGCCGGCTCTGCCGGCAACGGGCCGCCCAGGTCCAGCCCGCGACGCGGGGCGATGGGCTGGCGCAGCTGTTCGAGCAGGCCTTCGAGACGGGCCAGGCCGTTTTCATAGGCCTGTTCCTGAGCCGGATCGGCGAGCACGATAGCGTGCATCTTGCCGGCCAGGTTGTCGAACACCACCACCGCGTCGGACACCATCAGCAGGATGTCCGGTACGCCCAGCGGATCAGGGTTCGGGCACTTGCCCAGGCGCCGCTCGACATAGCGCACGCAGTCATAACCGAAGTATCCGACCAGGCCACCATTGAAGCGCGGCAGGCCGGCGATGGTCGGCACCTGGTAGCGCTCCTTGAAGGCTTCGACGAAGGCCAGCGGATCTTCTACTTCATGCTGTTCGATCAGTTCACCGTCGTGGGTGATCCGGACCTGGTGATCATGCACCCGCAACACCGTACGGCACGGCAGGCCGATGATCGAGTAACGCCCCCACTTCTCGCCACCCTGCACCGATTCGAGCAGGTAGGAGTTGGGTTGATCAGCCAGTTTCAGGTAGATCGACAGTGGCGTGTCGAAGTCGGCCAGGGTTTCGCAGGCCAGGGGAATGCGGTTATAGCCGGCAGCGGCCAGGCGCAGGAATTCTTCGCGGGTCATGATAGCCTCGTGGCAAGCAGCAGATGGGTCAGGCAGGCAAGCAGGCCGGCATGTGCCGGCAGATGGCAGTCAGGCGCGCCAACGCCAGCGGGCCAGGGCCTTGATGACTTTCATCCAGAGTTTGCCGGTAACCGCCACGATGGAATCTCGATCTGAGGGGGATTGAACGTCCGCCAACGTTATCCCAGTGGCCGGATCTAAGCAACCAGGCAACAGCGCGCGCAGGTCGTCGATGACCAGGCACGGCGCCTCTTCGCTGATCGGCCGGCCATGGTTGTAGCCATAGGTCAGGCCGACGCACTTGACTCCAGCCGCTTTGGCCGCCAGCACATCGCTGCGCGAGTCGCCGACGAACAGGGCCTGCTCAGGCGCAACGCTGGCCATTTTCATGACAAACAGCAAGGCGGCAGGGTCGGGCTTTTTCTGCGGCAGGGTATCGCCGCCGATGATCCAGCGGAAATAGCGGCCGATCTTCATCTGATCGAGCAAGGGTGCAACGAAGCGCTCGGGCTTGTTGGTGATCAGGGCCATTTCCACGCCCTGCTTGTGCAACCACTTGAGGGTGTCGCGCACGCCGGGGTAGACCACCGTCAGCTCATGACTTTCGGCGTAGGCCTGCATGAACAACTCCAGGCCCCGCTCGGCTTCGTCGTCATCGACCGCTTCGTGGTCGATGCCACCAGCCAGGGCGCGACGCACCAGCACCGGCGCACCATTGCCGACCCAGTGGCGTACCGCCTCAAGGCCGGCGGGCTGACGCCCCATTGCGAGCAGCATGTTGTCCACCGCCGCTGCCAGGTCCGGTACCGAATCGATCAGGGTACCGTCCAGATCAAACATCACCAGTTTGGGCAGGGCGCCGGGGAACAGCTGCTCGAAGCCACTCATGGGCGGGCCAGGGCCAGTTCGGCGTGCATCTTGGCAATCACCTCACGGTAGTCCGGGGTGTTGAAGATCGCGGAACCGGCGACGAAGGTGTCGGCGCCCGCGGCGGCGATTTCACGGATGTTGTTGACGTTCACACCACCGTCGATTTCCAGACGGATGTCACGGCCACTGGCATCGATCAGCGCACGGGCTTCGCGCAGCTTGTCGAGGGTGCCGGGGATGAACTTCTGGCCACCGAAGCCCGGGTTGACGCTCATCAACAGGATCATGTCGACCTTGTCCATCACGTACTTGAGGGTGTCGAGCGGGGTCGCCGGGTTGAACACCAGGCCGGCCTTGCAACCGCCGTCGCGAATCAACTGTAGCGAACGATCGATGTGCAGGCTGGCTTCCGGATGGAAGGTAATGTAGCTGGCGCCCGCTTCGATGAAGTCGCCGATGATGCGGTCGACCGGACTGACCATCAGGTGCACATCGATCGGCGCGGTGATGCCGTACTTGCGCAGGGCGGTGCAGACCATCGGGCCGATGGTCAGGTTGGGCACGTAGTGGTTGTCCATCACATCGAAGTGAACGATGTCGGCACCCGCGGCCAGGACGTTGTCGACTTCCTCGCCCAGGCGGGCGAAGTCGGCAGAAAGAATCGAGGGGGCAATAGCGTAGGGCTGCATGGCGCACCTGTAGGCAGAATCACAGTGGCGCGCATTGTACCTCAGGGAAACAGTCTAGGGCTGACCGGTATCAAGGCGGTCGACGGATGTTCATCGCAGGGCAAGCCCGCTCCTATGGGAGCGGGCTTGCCCTGCGAAAAGGCCTCAACCCGGCTGCTGGGTACGCAACTTCTCGCTACGCCCACGCAACCACTCCAGGGTCAGCAACAGCACCACCGAGAAGGCAATCAACAAGGTTGCCGCTGCGGCGATGGTCGGGCTGAGGTTCTCGCGAATGCCGCTGAACATCTGCCGGGGCAGGGTCGCCTGCTCGGGACCGGCGAGGAACAGGGTGACCACTACCTCATCGAAAGACGTGGCGAAGGCGAACAGCGCCCCGGAAATCACCCCCGGCGCAATCAGCGGCAAGGTCACCCGACGGAACGTGGTCAGCGGCGAAGCACCCAGGCTGGCGGCGGCGCGCACCAGGTTATGGTTGAAGCCCTGCAGGGTCGCCGAGACGGTGATGATGACGAACGGCACACCGAGCACCGCATGCACCAGGATCAGCGAGATGAAGCTGTTGCCCATGCCCAGCGGGGCAAAGAACAGGTAGCTGGCCACACCGATGATCACCACCGGCACCACCATGGGTGAAATCACCAGGGCCATGATCAGCGACTTGCCCGGGAAATCACCCCGGGTCAGGCCGATCGAGGCCAGGGTCCCGAAGACCATCGCCAGCACCGTGGCGGCTGGCGCCACGATGATGCTGTTCTTCAGCGCCCGCATCCACTCGGCCGAGGCGAAGAAATCGTGGTACCACTGCAGCGAGAAGCCCTGCAGCGGGTAGACCAGGAAGCTGCCGGAGTTGAACGACAGCGGAATGATCACCAGCACCGGCAACACCAGGAACAGCAGGATCAGCCCGCAAAGGATGCGCAAACTGTAGAACCAGACCCGTTCGACGGGCGACATGTAGGGACTCAGCATGACAACGCTCCTCAGCTCAGGCGCAGGCGGCTGGCGCCGACCAGCCAGCTATAGATCAGGTAAAGCAGCACGGTGGCCAGCAACAGCAAGCCGCCCAGCGCGGTCGCCATGCCCCAGTTGATGCTGGTGTTGGTGTAGAAGGCCACGAAGTAGCTGACCATCTGATCGTTGGGGCTGCCAAGCAGCGCCGGGGTGATGTAGTAGCCGATGGCAAGGATGAACACCAACAGACAGCCCGCGCCTACACCAGCGTAGGTTTGCGGGAAGTACACCCGCCAGAAGCTGGCGAACGGATGACAGCCGAGGGAAATCGCCGCACGCATGTAGGTCGGCGATATGCCCTTCATCACGCTGTAGATCGGCAGGATCATGAACGGCAGCAGGATATGCACCATGGAGATGTACACCCCGGTGCGGTTGAACACCAGTTCCAGCGGCTTGTCGATGATGCCCATGGCCATCAGCGCGCTGTTGATCAGCCCGCCCGATTGCAGCAGCACGATCCAGGCCGCAACCCGAACCAGGATCGAAGTCCAGAACGGCAGCAGCACCAGAATCATCAGCAGGTTGCTCTGCCGGGTCGGCAGGTTGGCCAGCAGGTAGGCCAGGGGATAAGCCAGCACCAGGCAGATAGCGGTGATGACGAAGCCCATCCACAGGGTACGGGTGAAGATATCCAGGTAGATGGCCTGGTCCGGGGTGGCCTTGGCCAGCTCGCCGAGATCATCGATACGATGGTCGAGGGCCGCCAGCAGGTAAAACGGGGTGACGCTACTGGTGTTACGGCGAATCGCCTGCCAGTAGGCCGGATCGCCCCAGCGCTCGTCCAGTTCCTGCAGGGCTTCTTTATAGGAAGCCGGCTCGGTCTTGAACGGCAGCGCCCGGGCGGTCTTGGCCAGCAGGCTGCGATAGCCGGCCAGCTCCATGTTCAGGCGCTTGGAGGTATCGCCCAGGGTCTGGTTCTTGCGCGCCTGGGCAAGGTCTTCGCTCAGCGCCTTGTACACCGCCTCCCCTGGCAGGCCCTTGCCATCCCACTCGGCCACGGCGGTCACGGTCTGCGGCAAGCCGCCCACCACTTCCGGGTTACCCACGCTCTTGTACAACAACGCGGCAATCGGCACGAGGAACACCAACAGCAGAAACAGCGCCAGTGGCGCGATCAGCGCTTGCGCCTTCCAGCGGTTGACCCGCTCGGCACGCTTGAGGCGCTGCTTGAGGTTGGAACCGGCGCCTTCATTCAGGGGCACTGCGATGGCCATAGCGAACTCCGAAATCTTGAGAACAAGGAGCGCCGGCGGCAAGCCGACGCCCCATCAGCCGCCCTTACTTGGCAGCCCAGGCGTTGAAGCGTTGCTCCAGCTGCTCGCTGTTGTCCGCCCAGAACGCCACGTCGATCTGCACCTGGTTGGCGATGTTCTCCGGGGTGGTAGGCATGTCTTTCTTGATCTCGTCGGACAGCAGCGCGACCGCCTTGGAGTTGGCCGGGCCGTAGGCGATGTTCTGCGAATAGGTCTTCTGCTGTTCAGGCTGGACCGAATAGGCGATGAACTTCTTCGCCTGCTCGACATCTTTGGCGCCTTTCGGGATGGCCCAGGCGTCGAAGTCGTAGATACCGCCGTTCCAGACGACTTTCAGGTTGCTCTCTTTTTGCACGGCGGCAATGCGGCCGTTGTAGGCCGAACTCATGACCACGTCACCCGAGGCCAGGTATTGCGGTGGTTGCGCACCGGCTTCCCACCACTGGATGCTCGGCTTGAGTTCGTCGAGTTTCTTGAAGGCACGGTCCTGGCCTTCCTTGGTGGCGAGTACCTTGTAAACGTCCTTGGGCGCAACACCGTCGGCCATCAGGGCAAATTCGAGGGTGTACTTGGCGCCTTTGCGCAGGCCGCGCTTACCCGGGAACTGCTTGGTGTCCCAGAAATCCGCCCAACTGGTCGGCGCAGTCTTCAGCTTGTCGGCGTTGTAGGCCATGACCGTGGACCAGACGAAGAAGCCAACACCGCAAGGCTGGATAGCGCCGGGAACGTAGTCGGATTCGTTACCGAAAAGTGCAGGATCAAGCTCCTCGAACATGCCTTCGTCGCAACCACGGGCAAGCTCTGGCGATTCGACCTCCACCAGGTTCCACGACACGCTCTTGGTGTCGACCATGGCTTTGACCTTGGCCATTTCACCGTTGTACTCGCCAGCGACGATCTTGCCGTTGCCCGCCTTTTCCCATGGCTCGTAGAACGCCTTGACCTGGGCCGCCTTGTTGGCGCCGCCGAAGGAAATCACGGTCAGGTCGGCCGCCGCCATGGCCTGGGTTGCCGCGAACAGGCCCAGGGTCAGGGCGGTCAACTTCAAGTGTTTGCGCATTATTATTCTCTCCACAGTACAGGGTTGGTGAAGCAAACCTTCAATTGGCTTCCAGCAAAGGATCGAGCGCGCGGGCGTGCTCCACCTGCCAGCCAAGCGGTACCACATCGCCCACGGCCAGGGCCGGGTCGAGTTCGGCAATCGGCTGCTTCACGAAGAAATCGGCCTTGCCGCAGACTTCCAGGCGTACCCGCACGTGGTCGCCCAGGTAGATGAATTCGGCTACGCGCCCGGAGAAACGGTTGACGCAGCTTTCGCTGTGACCATTGAGGCGCACGCGCTCGGGGCGGATCGACAGGGTTACCGGCTCGCCGGCCTGGCCGACATTGACCGCCAACGCCTCGACCTTCTCGCCGCGCGGCAGCAGCACCTGGCAGCGCTCGCCGTCGTGGCTGAGCAGACGACCATTGATGCGGTTGTTTTCGCCGATGAAGTTGGCGACGAAGGTGTTCTTCGGCTCTTCATAGAGGGTGCGCGGGTCGGCGATCTGCTGGATCTCGCCCTGGTGGAACACCGCGACGCGGTCGGACATGGTCAGCGCTTCGCCCTGGTCGTGGGTGACGTAGACCACGGTGACGCCCAGGCGCTGGTGCAGATGCTTGATCTCCATCTGCATGTGTTCGCGCAACTGCTTGTCGAGGGCCCCCAGCGGTTCGTCCATCAGTACCAGTTGCGGCTCGAACACCAGCGCGCGGGCCAAGGCCACCCGCTGCTGCTGGCCACCGGAAAGCTGGCCGGGGTAACGCTGGGCGAAGGCGTCGAGCTGGACCATGTTGAGCACACGTTTGACCCGCTCGCTGATGTCGGTCTTGCTCAGGTTGCGCACGCTCAGGGGAAAAGCCAGGTTCTCGGCCACGGTCATGTGCGGGAACAGCGCATAGTTCTGGAACACCATGCCGATGTCGCGCTTGTGCGGCGGCACGTTGTTGATCGAACGGCCGGCCAGTTGAATCTCGCCTGCGGTCGGCGTTTCGAAGCCGGCCAGCATCATCAGGCTGGTGGTCTTGCCAGAACCGGACGGGCCGAGCAAGGTGAGGAACTCACCCTTGCGGATATCCAGGTTGAGGTCTTTGACGATCAGCGACTCGCCGTCGTAGCTCTTCTGCACACCACGGAAGCTGACCAGCACTTCGCCGGTTGCAGCGCTCGAATTCACCTCACTCATACCCGCACCTTTTTATTGGATGACTGCTGTATCCAAAGCCTAGTGAAGGCGGCAAGCGGCGCAAATCGGGGGTGGAGAGAGATTGATATCAGCGCGATGGAAGGCTTGGGGTAGGGATTTCCCTACAAGGGTGGCGTTTTTGGATATGTGCACGGCAGGTTAAAGGCTATCGCGGGGCAAGCCCGCTCCTACAGTCCCGCCCCTGTGGGAGCGGGCTTGCCCCGCGATGAGCTCAGCGCAATGTCGCTTCTGAAACACTCACAACAGTTTGTGCTCCATCGCATACTTCACCAATTCCGCCAGCGAGTTCACGTTGAGCTTCTGCATCAGCCGCGCCTTGTGGGTGCTGATGGTCTTGTTGCTCAGGGCCAGTTGCTGGGCAATGTCGTTGACGTTGGCGCCCTGGGCCAGGCGCTCGAACACCGAAAACTCGCGCTCCGACAGCAACGAATGCAACGGCCGTGCATCGGTCAGGCCGACCTCGAAGACCATGCGGTCGGCCAGGTCCGGGTCGATATAGCGCCCGCCACCGGCCACCCGACGAATGGCGGTCAGCAGCAGGGCCGGATCGCTGTCCTTGGTGGCATAGCCGGCAGCGCCGACCTTCAGCGCCCGCGCCGCCATCTGCGCTTCGTCGTGCATCGACAGCACCAGGATCGCCGGCGGGTTGTTCAAGGCGCGAATCCGTGGAATCGCCTCCAGGCCGTTGACCCCAGGCATGGAAATATCCAGCAGGACCACCTCGCACGCGGTATGGCGCAGGGTTTCCAGCAGTTGCTCGCCATTGCCGGCCTCCCCCGCTACCTGCATGTCCTTGGCCAGGCCGATCAACTGCTTGATGCCTTCACGGACAATGGTGTGGTCTTCGGCAACCAGTACTCGAATCACGCAATGCTCCTAATCCAGGGGGATGGCCACGCTCAGGCTGGTGCCCTCGCCCGGCTCGCTTTCCAGGGTCATGCTGCCGCCCAGCATGAGCACCCGCTCACGCATGCCGACCAGGCCAAATGAGCTTGGCCTACTTTGTTCCAGGACAAATCCTGCGCCATCGTCGATCACCGTCAGCCGCAAGGTCTGGCCGTCGAGGCTCAAACTGATCTGCACAGTATGCGCCTGGGCATGGCGCATGACATTGGTCAGCGCCTCTTGCAGAATGCGGAACAGGCCAATGGCCTTGGCATCACTCAAGGGTGGCGGGTTTTCCAGCACTTGCACCAGGCAAGGGATCTGCGTGCGCGCTTCGAAGCGCCGGGCCTGCCACTCAATGGCCGAAGCGATGCCGGCATCGAGGATCGGCGGACGCAGGGCGGTGGCCACATCGCGCACCAGCTGGAACAGCTGGGCGATCAGGCGTTTCATGCTGCCCAGGCGCTCGTTGAGGCCGGGATCCAGCTCGGCGTAGGCCAGTTCGCACATGGAGGTTTCCAGCTTCAGTACTGTGAGCATCTGCCCCAGTTCATCGTGCACTTCCCGCGCTATACGGGCTTTTTCTTCCTCACGAACGCTTTCCAGGTGCGCCGACAGTTCACGCAGCTGTTCCTGGGAGCGGGCCAGTTCGAGCTCGACGCGCTTGCTCTGGCTGATATCCCAGACCACCCCGTCCCAGACCACCCGGCCATCCACCAACGTCCGGGTGCTGGCCTTGATATCGGCCCAGCGCTGTTCACCCTGGCGGGTCAGGATCCGCCCCTGCCAGGACCAATCGCTGTCAGTGGCCAGGGCCAGGTCCTGGACCCGGTGATACTCGGCGCGATCGTCCGGGTGCACGAGGTTGCGCAGGCCCATGTCCGGGTGTTGCAACGCCGCAGGCGGATAGCCCACCAGGGCTTCGCTGCCTTCACTGATATAGGGGAATTCCAGCTCGCCTTCGGCCGGGTTGCGTTCGAGGCGAAACACCAGGCCCGGCACGTTGCCGGCGATGCCCTTGAGCCGCGCCTCGCTCTCGCGCAATGCCGCCAATGCCCGTCGGCGCTCGGTGACGTCGGCGAGAAACACCACCAGGTACTCGGCATCGCGAAAACGCAGGAAGCTCAGCGACACATCCACCGGCAACAGGCTGCCATCGGCGCGCAGGCACCGGGTTTCAAAGTGCTGAGGGGCTTCATCGCTGGTTCGGGCGCGCTTCCACAGGTCGAGCCAGCGGTCCATGTGCAGGGTCGGCTCGAAATCGATCAGCGGCCGATCGATCAGAGCCCCCGAAGCGTAACCAAGCATGCTTTCAGCGGCCCGGTTGGCGTAGCGTACATGGCTGTCCCAGTTGACCCAGAGAATACCCACGGTGCTCTGGTCGATGGAGAACTGGCTCAGGCGCAGGGCTTCTTCGCGGGCCTGACGCTGGGCCAGGGTGTCGCGGGTGGCCAGCAGGCTGTGTTCGAGCTGATGCAGTTGCCGACGCTGCCAGATGACGATGGCCACACAACTGAGCAGCAGTGCCGCCAGCAGCAGGCCGAGGTTCTGCCAGAATCCCGGGGATTCGCTCAGGCGCGGGTATTTTGGCTCCAGCCAGCGCTGGTGCAGTTGTTCCAAGTCCTTGGCCGGAACAGCCTGCAGGCCGCGTTCAACAATCCCGGCAAGCTCGGGCCAGTCCCGCCGCGAGCCCACCCGTAACAATTGCGGCAGGCCGATATCACCGACCACCACCAGTTCGCTGAACTCGCTTTCCCGTGACAGGCGGCTCAATTGCGCCTCATCCACCACGGCAAATCTTGCTTGCTCGCTGAGCACCAACTGCAAGGCCTGGCGCTCTTGAGGCACCCCTTGCAAATTCAGGTTCGTATAGGTGGCACGCAGATAGTCGGCAACGGTGCTGGGCATGCGCACGGCGACCCGATCGGTACTGGCCAGTTTCTCCAGATCCACCGCCACTGCGCCGGTACGCGGCCCGACGATCAGTTGCGGTACCCGCATGTAAGGGTCGCTGAACAACCACAGACGCAAGCTGGCCGGTGTCTGGGTCAGACCCGGGGCAAGATCGACTTCACCGGCCAGCAGCGCATGCTCCAGTGCCGCCTGGTCAGGAAAGTTGCGCCAGGTGAGGTCCAGCCCCAGCGAGCGGCCGAGCCAGTTCATCAGCTCGACGTTAACCCCGTAGAGCTGCTGCAAACGCCGATCGAACTGGGCAAAGGGTGCTTGCAGCACCAGCCCGACCCGCAGGCTGCGATGCTGCTCAAGCCACTGTTGCTGGGCAGGCTCCAGCACAACCTGCGCAGGCGCGGCAGCCGAAGCTGCCCCCGTGATCAAGGGCAGACAAAAACAGCCGATAAGCAACAGGCAGCGCAAAAGTTTCATCTGCACTCTCATCAAGGGTAGGACGGCCACCGAGCATGGCCGTCCCGAGCAAATACTATTAGGCTGCCGGTATTAATCTGGCCTGGATCGATCCATGTTCGCACTTTATCGCACGACGCTGCCGGCGTTATGCCTGTCACTGATACTACCTTGTACCGCACAAGCGGCAGCTGGCGAAACGCCAGAAGCTGCCGCCGACAGCAAACCTGCCGCTGTCGAACGCCAACCGCTGGCCGAACGCAGCCAGGAAGATGCCCTGGCCCTGGAGCGCCAGGTTCCTCAGGCTGAACAGCAAACCCTGCAGGCCGGCAGCGACAGCTTCCTGGCCCTGTGGAAGCCAGCCAACACCGCCGAGCCCGAAGGCGCCCTGATTATTCTCGCCGGTGCCGGCGAAAATGCCGATTGGCCAAAGACCGTCGGCCCGTTGCGGCGCAAGTTTCCCGATGCCGGTTGGCACAGCCTGAGCCTGGCCCTGCCAGACCTGCTGACCAACAGCCCGCAAGCGCGCATCGAAGCAGCGCCGGCGCCGGCGCAAAAGGCCGAGCAAGGCGAAAGCGCGCCGGTCAAGGACACCCCGGCCAATGCCAATGCCAGTATCGAACAGGCCACGGCCGCCGAAAACGACAACAGCGAAAGCGTCGAGCAGGCAAAGGCGCCGGTCGAGAATGACAAGGCCGATGCCGAACGTATCTTCAATCGCCTCGATGCCGCCGTTGCCTACGCCCAGCAGCAAAATGCTCGCAGTATCGTCCTGCTCGGCAACGGCAGCGGTGCTTATTGGGCAGCCCGCTACCTGAGCGAGCGGCAACCGGCGCAGGTACAGAAGCTGGTGATGGTCGCCGCACAGACGCCGACTCAGGCCGAACACGGCCTGGACAGCCTGGCGCCGACGTTGAAAGTGCCGACTGCAGACTTTTTCTATGCCACCCTGCCTCAGGCCAAGCGCGCGGCCGAACAGCGCCTGCAAGCCAGTAAACGCTTGAAGGACGCCAACTACCGCCAGGTCAGCCTGACCGCCGTGCCGGGCAACAGCGCAGCGGAACAGGAACAACTGTTCCGCCGCATCCGTGGCTGGCTGAGCCCGGAAAAACTCGACTAGAAGCCGCGGCGCTTGCGAATGACGGCGTAGGCCTGATGCAGCTCGCGGGTACGTTCGGTTGCCTCGCGAATCTGCAAAGGGCTGGCGCCATTGCCCACCAGCTTGTCCGGATGGTGGCGGCTGAGCAGCCGCCGATAGGCTTGCTTGATCTGCCCGGCGTCGGTTTCTGCACTGACCCCGAGCATCCGCAAGGCCTGCGGATAGCCCAGGATACCGTCGGCCAGCGCCGCCTTCTGCGGTTCGTAGTCCAGCGCCAGGGCCTGGACCTTGGCCGACGACCAGCCCAGGGCCTGGCCCCACGCCAGTAACAGCTCACGCTCGTGCCGGCCGGCCTGGCCATCGGCCCAGACCATGCGCCAGCAAGCACGCAACATGCCTTCGGCGGCATGAGGCTGTTGCTTCAGACGCCGCAAGTGCGCACCCAGGCGCTCTTTGCCGCGCTTACCGCGATTGAAGGCAGCAATGGCGCGGCGCCTGGCCGGCTCGTTCATCTCCAGCCGCTGCATCTCCACCCGCGCCTGCTGGATATGGCCATCGACCACGCGCCCGTCGCTCTTGGCCAGGCGCCCGAGCAGCACGAACAGTACTTCGTCGTCGCGCAACACCGGCCGCCCTCCCAGGCGTTCGCGCACATGCGCCCAACTGTGCAACTGCAAACGGCGGTCCATCGCCTGACCCAGCAACGCCCCCAGCAAAGCCCCTGGAATACTGGCGATGGCAAAGCCTGCCCCGGCACCTATCACTGTGCTCGGCCACAACATGTCAGCGGCGCTCGGCGAGCAGTTGCTCGACTTCAGCCAGACGTTCCAGGGTGCCGACATCCACCCAGTGCCCACTGAAATGCTCGCCACTGACTTGCCCGGCCGCCATCGCCTGACGCAGCAGCGGCGCCAGCTTGAAAGCACCCGCCTGGCAGTCGGCGAACAGTTGCGGGGCCAGCACGGCAATGCCGCTGTAGGTCAGCGTGTCGACATCGGCATTACCGTCACGGACCTGGCTCTGATCCAGGCAAAAATCGCCCTTGCCATGATGGTCAGGGTTATCCACCAGCACCAGGTGGGCCAGCCCGTTCAGGTTTTTGGGCAGGCGGGCAAAGTCGTATTCGGTCCAGATATCGCCGTTGACCAGCACAAATGGCTCATCGCCCAGCAACGGCAGGGCCTTGAAGATGCCACCGCCGGTTTCCAGCGGCTCGCCTTCCGGCGAGTAACTGATACTCAGGCCCCAGCGTGAACCATCGCCCAAGTGATCTTCGATCTGCTGCCCAAGCCAGGCGTGGTTGATCACCACGTCCTTGAAGCCGGCCGCCGCCAGGGCACGCAGGTGATACTCGATCAGCGGCATGTCGGCCACCGGCACCAGCGGTTTTGGCGTGTGCAGGGTCAGCGGGCGCATCCGCTCGCCCTTGCCCGCGGCGAGAATCATCGCTTTCATGGACGCACTCCGGCAGCGGCCTGAAGGCTCTCGATCAACTCGTCCAGCTCGGCCAGTTCCGGGCGACGGGCGATCACATCATCTATATAGGCAAAGAAGCGCGGCACATCGGCCAGGTAGCGCGGCTTGCCGTCGCGGTGGCAGATACGAGCGAAAATACCGATGACCTTGAGGTGGCGCTGTACGCCCATCAGGTCGCTGGCACGGTGGAAGTCTTCGAAATCGGCCTGCACCGGGATGCCTTTGGCCTGGGCGCGCTGCCAGTAATCCTTCAGCCAGCCCTGCACGCGTGCCTGCGGCCAGCTCAGGAAAGCATCCTTGAACAGGCAGGTGATGTCATAGGTGGTCGGTCCGTATACCGCATCCTGAAAGTCCAGCACGCCGGGGTTCGGCTCGCTGTGCATCAGGTTGCGCGGCATGAAGTCGCGGTGCACCAGCACTTTCGGCTGGGCCAGCGCGCTGTCGATCAGCAGGCTGCTGATACGCTGCCAGGCGGCCAGTTGCGCGTCGTTAAAGCCAAGGCCCAGCTCACGGCCCACGTACCACTCGGGGAACAGCTCAAGCTCGCGACGCAGCAACGCCACGTCGTAGCTTGGCAACGGCGCGTCCATCGGCAACTGCTGGAAGGCCAGCAGCGCTTCGATGGCGTCGTTGAACAGGCCATCGGCATTCTCGGCGTTGATCACATCGAGGTAGGTCTGGGTGCCCAGGTCGCTGAGCAGCAGGAAGCCGCGCTCAAGGTCCTCGGCATGAATAACCGGCACATTGACCTTGGCAGTGGCCAGCAAATGAGCAATATCAACGAACGGCCGGCAGTTTTCCTGCGGCGGTGGCGCATCCATGACAATAAAGCTGTGGCCTTCGGCCTGCCAGCGGAAGTAGCGGCGAAAGCTCGCATCGCTGCTGGCGGCGGTCAGGCTACCCGCGGGAACCGTGCCCCAGCCCTGTTTATGGAACAGGTTTGCCAGCTGCTCGGCGAGCCAGACATTCAGGTGTTGCAAGCGTACATCGTGATCGGGCATTACAAGGGTCTCCGACGGCCCTAGCCGTCAAGCGGGTCATGCTTTATTATCCAGCATCTTTTTCAGACCATCGAGAGGCGTGCGGCCCCACACGCGGGCAGATGGCACGCAGGAAGCCCGGACTAATAAGATGGCATTGAAATCCCCCGCGTTTCGTAAAAAATTCCCGTTGCTGGTCACCGGCGGTTTGCTGGCGATGCAACCTCTGGCCACCCCATACGTGGTTGCCGCAGAGCAGTTCGACTGCCAAGTGTCTGCTGCCGGAGGCTGGGACTGCAAGCCCAAAACCCCAGCCGCCGCACTGCCGCCACGCCCGGTGCATGTCGGTGCCGCTGCCCCCTCGTCCGGTGAAACGCCAGCCGGTACCGGCGAGGTTGCCCAGGAGCAGGGTCAAGGCCCGGTGCTGGTCACCGAAGCCAAAGGCCGCGTGCTGAAGTCCCGCAGCCCCGACGCCAGCCACCTGGACTGGGTGCCGCGCGACCAGCTGACCCCGGCCCAGCTCGCCGAAACCGGGCCTTATTGCGCCGGTGCCTACATCGAACCGACGCGTCCGGGCATGGACGACACCACACCCAAAGACGAATCGCCGACCTTTATCGGCGCCAAGGTCTCGCGCTACCAGCAGGAGCAGCAGATCGCCACCCTCGCCGGTGACGTGGTCATGCGCCAGGGCAGCATGCAGGTCGAGGCCGACGAAGCCAACCTGTACCAGGCCGAGAACCGTGGCGAGCTGAGCGGCAACGTGAAGATTCGCGACAACGGCTCGCTGGTCGTGGGCGATCACGCCGACATCCAGCTGGACACCGGTGAAGCCAAGGTCGACAACGCCGAATACGTGATGCACAAGTCACGTATCCGCGGTAGCGCGCTGTACGCCAAGCGTGCCGAAAACGCCATCATCCGCCTCAAGGACGGTACTTACACCACCTGTGAGCCGAACAGCAACGCCTGGCAGCTCAAGGGCAACAACATTACCCTGAACCCGGCCACCGGCTTCGGTACCGCGACCAACGTTACCCTGCGGGTCAAGGATGTACCGGTGTTCTACACACCTTACATCTACTTCCCGATTGACGATCGTCGCCAGTCCGGCTTCCTGCCGCCGTCGTTCAGCACCAGCAGCGACACCGGCTTCATGCTGGTCACGCCGTACTACTTCAACCTGGCGCCAAACTACGACGCCACCTTGTATCCACGCTACATGGCCAAGCGCGGCATGTTGATGGAAGGCGAGTTCCGCTACCTGACCAAGTCCAGCGAAGGGCAGTTTGGTGGTGCGTACCTGAATGACAAGAATGATGATCGCAAGCTGCAGACTGACTACGAAGACCAGCGCTGGATGGTCAACTGGCAGCATAAAGGCGGGCTGGATTCTCGCCTACTCACCGAAGTCGATTACACCGATATCAGCGACCCGTTCTACTTCCAGGATCTGGAATCGGATCAGATTGGTATTGAAAAACGGGACTTCATCAATCAGCAGGGTGCACTGACCTACCGCGGCGACAGTTATACCGCTCGGCTGAACCTGCACGCCTACGAACTGGCGACTATTTCGCAGATCACCCCATATGATCGACTGCCGCAAATTACCTTCAATGGCATGCTGCCGTATCACCCGGGTGGTTTTGACTTCAGTTATGAAACTGAAGCCGTCCGCTTTGACCGTAACCTGAAGAACGATCTGGTTTTTGACGAAGATGGCAATCCTGATCCTTCTGCCGGCCTCGTACTTGACTCATCCGGCAATACCATTGGTGGCAAGCGACTGGACGAAAACGTCTTCGGTGTAGCCCGTTCGAACGGTACCCGCCTAAATGCAGCGCCGAAGATCAGCCTGCCACTCACGGCTACCTATGGCTACCTGACGCCGTCGCTCAAATACATGACGACACACTACGATCTTGATCTGGATGGTAAAGGCAAGAGCGATCTGGCGGCCGCGTCCCCAGAAACATTGGCACTCCAAGGCGACTTCAGCAGCTCCCAGAACCGGAATGTGCCGATTTTCAGTATCGATAGCGGGCTTTACTTCGATCGCAGCACTCAGTGGTTTGGCAAAAACTACCGGCAGACCTTGGAACCTCGGCTCTTCTATCTGTATGTCCCATATGAAGAGCAGCGGGATATCCCTGTTTTCGACACCAGCGAATACACCTTCAGTTACGCCTCGCTGTTCCGCGACAACCGCTTCTCGGGTATCGACCGCATTGGCGACGAAAACAAACTGTCCCTGGGCGTGACAAACCGCTGGATTGAAGAAAACGGTTTTGAGCGCCAGCGCCTGAGCGTCGGCCAAGCCCTCTACTTCAAAGACCGCAAAGCCCAGCTCCCTGGCATCGCCTTCGAAGATCGCAAGGATGCCAAGTCAGATGTGTCCCCGTACGCTCTCGAGTACGAGTACCGCTTCAACCGCGACTGGCGCTTCAATTCCGACTTCAACTGGGACCCGGACAGCCGCAGCACCCGCTCGGGCAGTGCAATGTTCCACTACCAGCCTGAAAAAGACGTCAACAAAGTGGTCAACCTCGGTTACCGCTATCGCAACGACATGGTCACCTACAACAGCACCACTGGTCGTTGGCAGGTAGGCGGTGGTGATTACGGCACCCCGGGCGATGCTAATTATGTCAAGGACTACTACAAGATCCAGCAACATGACTTCTCGGTCATGTGGCCGATCGTTCCACAGTGGACCGCGATTGCTCGCTGGCAGCATGACTACAACCGCAACCGCACGCTGGAAGCCTTCGGTGGTTTCGAGTATGACAACTGCTGCTGGAAGCTGCGTCTGATCAACCGTTACTGGATCGATTACGACGATTTCAGCCAGGCAACTCCGCAAAACGAAAAAGGCGACCACGGCGTCTTCCTGCAGATTGTGCTGAAAGGCCTCGGCGGCGTAGTGGGCAACAAGGTCGAGTCTTTCCTCGACCAGGGCATTCAAGGTTATCGTACTCGTGAAGACCAAGCTTACTGATTGTCTGCGCCCGCTGTTGCTGGGCGCGGTATTGCTGACCGGCACGGCGCACGCCGCCGTGCAACCCCTGGACAGCGTTGTGGCCATCGTCGACAACGACGTGGTGATGAAAAGCCAGCTGGACAGCCGCGTGCGTGAAGTCCAGCAGACCATCGCCAAGCGTGGTGGCTCCGTGCCGCCCGCCGGCGTGCTGGACCAGCAGGTGCTCGAGCGCCTGATCGTCGAAAACCTGCAATTGCAGATCGGCGATCGCTCGGGTATCCGCATCACCGACGAAGAGCTGAACCAGGCCATCGGTACCATTGCCCAGCGCAACGGTATGAACCTGGAACAGTTCCGCGCGGCCCTGGCTCATGATGGCCTGTCGTACGAAGATGCCCGCGAGCAGGTTCGTCGCGAGATGATCATCAGCCGCGTACGTCAGCGCCGGGTTGCCGAGCGCATTCAGGTCTCGGAGCAGGAAGTGAAGAACTTCCTCGCTTCGGAGCAGGGCCAGATGCAACTGTCGGAAGAATGGCGACTGGCCAACATCCTGATCCCGACGCCGGAAAGCGCCAACTCGGCGCAGATCCAGGCGGCGGCCCAGAAGGCCGGCGAGGTGTACACGCGCCTGAAGAGCGGCGCCGACTTCGGCCAGATGGCAATCGCCAGCTCCGCCAGCGAAAACGCCCTGGAAGGCGGCGAAATGGGCTGGCGTAAAGCCGGTCAGCTACCGCCTGACTTCGCCAAGTTGCTCAGCAGCCTGGACGTCGGCGACGTCACTCAGCCGCTCCGTATCCCTACCGGTTTCATCATCATCAAGATGCAGGAAAAACGTGGCGGCGGCGGAGCCACCATGCGTGACGAAGTGCATGTCCGTCACATCCTGATCAAGCCGAGCGAGATCCGCAGCGAAGCGGCGACCCAGGAGCTGGCCCAACGGCTCTATGACCGTATCCAGAACGGTGAGGACTTCGCCACGCTGGCCAAGAGCTTCTCCGAAGACCCTGGCTCGGCACTCAATGGCGGCGATCTCAACTGGATCGATCCAAGCGCCCTGGTGCCGGAGTTCCGCGAAGAAATGGCCAACGCCCAACAGGGCCAGGTGACCAAGCCGTTCAAGACCCAGTACGGCTGGCACGTCCTTGAAGTGCTGGGCCGGCGTGCCACCGACAGCACCGAGCAAGCCCGCGAGCAACAAGCCATGAACGTGCTGCGTAATCGCAAGTACGATGAAGAGCTGCAGACCTGGCTGCGTCAGATCCGTGACGAAGCCTACGTCGAAATCAAGCTTCCTGGCGCCGATCAGGCCGCGCAGTGAAACCTCAGCGCTTCGCCCTCACACCCGGCGAGCCGGCCGGCATAGGTCCTGACCTGTGCCTGCTGCTCGCCACGCAAGCCCAGCCACACCCCCTGATTGCCATTACCAGCCGTGACCTGCTCGCCGAGCGGGCCGCGCAGCTGGGCGTGGCCGTCAGCCTGTTGCCGGTGAGCCTCGACGCCCTCCCCGACCAGCCCGCGCCCGTGGGCAGCCTGTATGTCTGGGATACGCCGCTGCAAAACCCGGTGGTAGCAGGCCAGCTGGACAAGGCCAACGCCGGGTTCGTGCTGGAAACCCTGACCCGCGCCGGGCAAGGCTGCCTGGACGGGCATTTCGCCGGGATGATCACTGCCCCCGTGCACAAGGGCGTGATCAACGAAAGCGGCATCGCCTTCTCTGGGCATACCGAATTCCTCGCCGACCTGACCAGCACCGCGCAAGTGGTGATGATGCTGGCAACCCGCGGCCTGCGCGTGGCCCTGGTGACGACTCACTTGCCCCTGCGTGACGTTGCCGACGCCATCACCAGCGAACGCCTGGAGCGTGTCACGCGGATCCTGCATGCCGACCTGCAACACAAGTTCGGCATTGCCAACCCGCGCATCCTGGTTTGCGGCCTCAATCCGCACGCCGGCGAAGGTGGCCACCTGGGCCATGAAGAAATAGACACCATCGAACCGACATTGGCGCGCCTGCGCAGCGAGGGCATGGACCTTCGCGGCCCGTTGCCCGCCGACACCCTGTTTACCCCCAAATATCTGGAGCACTGCGACGCAGTGCTGGCGATGTACCACGACCAGGGCCTGCCCGTGCTCAAGTACAAAGGCTTCGGCGCGGCGGTCAATGTGACCCTGGGCCTGCCGATCATCCGCACCTCGGTCGACCATGGCACTGCCCTGGACCTGGCCGGCAGCGGCAAGATCGACACCGGCAGCCTGCAGGTCGCCCTGGAAACCGCCTACCAGATGGCCGAGACCCGAAAATGACCGAGCAATACCAACACAAGGCGCGCAAGCGCTTTGGCCAGAACTTCCTGCACGACGCCGGCGTCATCGACCGCATCCTGCGCTCGATCCACGCCAAGGCCGGCGAGCGCATGCTGGAAATCGGCCCGGGTCAGGGCGCCCTGACTTCCGGCCTGCTGGCGAGCGGCGCACAGCTGGACGTGGTCGAGCTGGACAAAGACCTGGTACCGATTCTCAACCAGCAGTTCGCTAACCGCGACAACTTCCGCCTGCACCAGGGCGATGCGCTGAAGTTCGACTTCACCAGCCTGGGTGCGGCGCCGAACAGCCTGCGCGTGGTCGGCAACCTGCCGTACAACATCTCCACGCCGCTGATCTTCCACTTGCTGGCCAACGCCGAACTGATCCGCGACATGCACTTCATGCTGCAGAAAGAAGTGGTCGAGCGCCTGGCCGCAGGCCCTGGCGGTGGTGACTGGGGCCGCCTGTCGATCATGGTGCAGTACCACTGCCGGGTCGAACACCTGTTCAACGTCGGCCCGGGCGCGTTCAATCCGCCGCCCAAGGTCGATTCGGCGATCGTGCGTCTGGTACCGCACGAAACCCTGCCATTCCCGGCCAAGGACCATCGCCTGCTAGAGCGCATTGTCCGCGAAGCCTTCAACCAGCGCCGCAAGACCCTGCGCAACACTCTCAAGGCCCTGCTCAGCAGCGACGCCATCGAGGCTGCCGGCGTCGATGGCAGCCTGCGTCCGGAGCAACTCGACCTGGCCGCCTTCGTGCGCCTGGCCGACAAGCTGGCCGAGCAACAAGGCGCCGCGTAACGTGCGCCAATGGCCAGTCATGCCCGCATGACTGGCCGGCTACCCCGCCGATAGCCTAGACTGACGCCATCGCCGTATCCGCGTCTGTTGCCAAGGCCCCTTGCATGTCTGATCCCCGTTACCAGATCGACGTCAGCGTCGTGACCCGCTTTCTCAAAGAACAATCCGACCCCGAAAACGACCGTTTCGCCTTCGCCTATACCATCACGGTGAAGAACAACGGCACTGTGCCCGCCAAGCTGATGTCGCGGCACTGGTTGATCACCAACGGTGATGGCCATGTCGAAGAGGTCAAGGGCGCGGGCGTTATCGGCCAGCAACCGCTGATCGAACCTGGCGAAAGCCACACCTACAGCAGCGGCGCGGTGATCAGCACCACGGTCGGCACCATGCAGGGCAGCTACCAGATGTTCGCTGAAGACGGCAAGCGCTTCGACGCCATCATCGCGCCGTTCCGCCTCGCCGTCCCCGGAGCCCTGCACTGATGGCGGTATACGCAGTCGGCGATCTGCAAGGCTGCCTGCAGCCACTCAAGTGCCTGCTCGAGCGGGTTGCCTTCAACCCGAAGGTCGATCGCCTGTGGCTGGTCGGTGACCTGGTCAACCGCGGCCCGGAGTCACTGGAAACCCTGCGCTTCCTTTATTCCATCCGCGAATCGCTGGTGTGCGTACTGGGCAACCATGACCTGCACCTGCTGGCCGCCTGGCACAACATCGAGCGCTTGAAAAAAAGCGACACCCTGCGCGAAATCCTCGATGCCCCGGATGCCGGTGAACTGCTCGACTGGCTGCGCCGGCAAAAGCTGCTGCACTACGACGAGCAGCGCGGCGCAGTGCTGGTGCACGCCGGCATCCCGCCGCAGTGGACCCTGGGCAAGGCCCTGGAGCTGGCAGGCGAAGTGGAGGAAGTGCTGCGCGACGACAACCGTTTAAAGCCCTACCTCGACGGCATGTACGGCAACGAGCCGAACAAGTGGAGCAAGGACCTCAGCGGCGTCACCCGCTTGCGGGTTATCACCAATTACTTCACCCGCATGCGCTTTTGCACCAGCGAAGGCAAGCTCGACCTCAAGGGCAAGGAAGGCGCCGATACCGCCCCGCCTGGCTACAAGCCCTGGTTCGCCCACAAGGGCCGTCGCTCTCGGCATGTGAAGATCATCTTCGGCCACTGGGCGGCGCTTGAAGGCCGCTGCAAGGAGCCCGGGGTCATTGCCCTGGACACCGGCTGCGTCTGGGGCGGCGCGATGACCCTGTACAACGTCGATACCGGCGCATTCCATCGCTGCGAATGTTCCGACCAAGGCACCCCGCGCGCGCAGCCTGCGTCCGCACAACCGGCTAGAATGAACGACCAGTCCTGAAGGAAACCGTACCCATGAGCGAATTCAAACGCATCCCTCCCGAGCAGGCCCAGGCGCTGCGCGAGCAAGGTGCGGTCGTGGTCGATATTCGCGACCCGCAAGCCTTTGCCGCCGGCCACATCACTGGCGCGCAACATCTGGACAACCATTCGGTAGCGGATTTTATTCGCGCCGCTGATCTCGATGCGCCAACCGTGGTGGTCTGCTATCACGGCAACTCCAGCCAGAGCGCTGCCGCTTATCTGATCAGCCAGGGCTTTTCCGACGTCTACAGCCTCGACGGCGGCTTCGAGCTGTGGCGTGGCACCTACCCGACGGAAACCGCCCAGGGCACTGCCGAATAATTTTTTTCACCTCCCGCAGCCCGCGTCCTGTGCGGGCTCGCGCCTGACCAGACGAACGGTCATGGCGAACTTCATGTACAAGCGGCCTTGACCTCCCCGATTACGAACTATCCTTAAGCCCAGGCCATCCAAAAAGGGGAGAGCCGGTACACCGGCGTGCGGGTCATCGGTAGCGAGTTCTAGGTGTTCTGGGGGGTATACAGCAATTGGCAGTGCCGATTGCATGCCAGCATCAGCTGACTGATCCGGCGTCGGCTCCACGTATCGAGCGAGGTGACGTCATGAGTATTTTTAGCCACTTCCAACAACGTTTCGAGTCCACCCGTCAGGAAGAACTTTCGCTGCAAGAGTACCTTGAGCTCTGCAAAAGCGATCGCAGCGCTTACGCGTCGGCGGCCGAACGCCTGTTGATGGCCATCGGTGAGCCAGAACTGGTCGACACCTCGAACAACTCAAGGCTGTCGCGCATCTTCTCCAACAAGGTGATCCGCCGCTATCCGGCCTTTGAAGACTTCCATGGCATGGAAGAATGCATCGACCAGATCGTGTCCTATTTCCGCCATGCCGCCCAGGGCCTGGAAGAGAAGAAACAAATCCTCTATCTGCTCGGCCCGGTAGGTGGCGGCAAGTCTTCCCTGGCCGAAAAGCTCAAACAACTGATGGAGAAGGTGCCCTTCTATGCCATCAAGGGCTCGCCGGTATTCGAGTCGCCCTTGGGGCTGTTCAACGCTACCGAAGACGGCGCCATTCTCGAAGAAGACTTCGGCATCCCGCGGCGCTACCTGAACACCATCATGTCGCCCTGGGCGACCAAGCGACTGGCCGAATTCGGGGGCGATATCAGCCAGTTCAAGGTAGTCAAACTCTACCCGTCGATCCTCAACCAGATCGCCGTGGCCAAGACCGAACCGGGTGACGAGAACAACCAGGATATTTCCGCTCTGGTGGGTAAGGTCGATATCCGCAAACTGGAGGAATACCCACAGAACGACGCCGACGCCTACAGCTACTCGGGCGCATTGTGCCGGGCCAACCAGGGCCTGATGGAATTCGTCGAGATGTTCAAGGCGCCGATCAAGGTCCTGCACCCGTTGCTGACGGCCACCCAGGAAGGTAACTACAACAGCACCGAAGGCCTCGGTGCGATCCCCTACTCCGGGATCCTGCTGGCCCACTCCAACGAATCGGAATGGCACAGCTTCCGCAACAACAAGAACAACGAAGCCTTCATCGACCGGATCTACATCGTCAAGGTGCCGTACTGCCTGCGGGTCAGCGACGAAATCAAGATCTACGACAAGCTGCTGTTCAACAGCTCGCTGGCCAAAGCCCATTGCGCCCCCGACACCCTGAAGATGCTGGCGCAGTTCACCGTGCTGTCGCGGCTCAAAGAACCGGAAAACTCGAACATTTACTCAAAAATGCGCGTGTATGACGGCGAAAACCTCAAGGATACCGATCCCAAGGCCAAGTCGATCCAGGAGTACCGCGACGCGGCCGGGGTGGACGAAGGCATGAACGGCCTGTCGACCCGCTTTGCCTTCAAGATCCTCTCCAAGGTGTTCAACTTCGACCCCCATGAGATTGCCGCCAACCCGGTGCACCTGCTGTATGTGCTGGAACAGCAGATCGAACAGGAACAATTCCCGGCCGAAGTGCGTGAACGCTACCTGCGCTATCTGAAGGAATACCTGGCACCACGCTACATCGAGTTCATCGGCAAGGAAATCCAGACCGCTTACCTGGAGTCCTACAGCGAATACGGGCAGAACATCTTCGACCGCTACGTGCTGTATGCCGACTTCTGGATCCAGGACCAGGAGTACCGCGACCCGGAAACTGGCGAGATCCTTAACCGCATCGCCCTCAACGAAGAGCTGGAGAAGATCGAGAAGCCGGCCGGCATCAGCAATCCGAAGGATTTCCGCAACGAGATCGTCAACTTCGTGTTGCGCGCCCGGGCCAACAACAACGGCAAGAACCCGACCTGGCTCAGCTACGAAAAACTGCGGGTGGTGATCGAGAAGAAAATGTTCTCCAACACCGAAGACCTGTTGCCGGTCATCAGCTTCAACGCCAAGGCCAGCAAAGAGGATCAACAGAAACACAACGACTTCGTCACCCGAATGGTGGAACGCGGCTACACAGACAAGCAAGTTCGGCTGCTCTCGGAATGGTACCTGCGGGTCAGGAAATCGCAATAAGCGGCAAGCGGCAAGCTGTCAGCTGCAAGCCGCGCACGTATGTCGAATGCGTGCCGTGCTTGCGGGGACAGCGGTGATCCAACTTGAAGCTTGAAGCTTACAGCTTGCAGCTACCGCCTACTCCCGGAGGGGCCTATGAGCTATGTGATCGACCGACGCCTGAACGGCAAGAACAAGAGCACGGTCAACCGCCAGCGCTTTTTGCGGCGTTACCGTGACCACATCAAGAAGGCCGTCGAGGAGGCAGTGAGCCGGCGCTCCATCACCGACATGGAGCATGGCGAGCAGATCAGCATTCCCGGTCGCGACATCGACGAGCCGGTGTTGCACCATGGCCGTGGCGGCAAGCAAACGGTTGTGCACCCAGGCAACAAGGAGTTCACTGCTGGCGAGCGTATCGCCCGTCCGCAAGGGGGCGGGGGTGGCGGTGGCCGTGGCAAGGCCGGCAACTCAGGCGAAGGCATGGACGAGTTCGTCTTCCAGATCACCCAGGAAGAATTTCTCGAGTTCATGTTCGAAGACCTCGAACTGCCCAACCTGGTCAAACGGCACCTGACCGGCACCGACACTTTCAAAACCGTGCGCGCCGGTATCAGCAACGAAGGCAACCCGTCGCGCATCAACATTATCCGCACCCTGCGTTCGGCCCATGCCCGGCGCATCGCCCTGTCCGGCAGCAGCCGGGCAAAGCTACGCGAAGCCCAGGAGGAACTGGCGCGACTCAAACGAGAAGAACCAGACAACTTCGGCGATATTCAGGAAATTGAAGCAGAAATAGAGCGACTGAGTGCGCGCATCCATCGCGTGCCGTTCCTCGACACCTTCGACCTCAAGTACAACCTGCTGGTCAAGCAACCCAACCCCAGCTCCAAGGCGGTGATGTTCTGCCTGATGGACGTTTCCGGTTCCATGACCCAGGCCACCAAGGACATTGCCAAGCGCTTCTTCATCCTCCTGTACCTGTTTCTCAAGCGAAACTACGACAAGATCGAAGTGGTATTCATCCGCCACCACACCAGCGCCCGCGAAGTGGATGAAGAGGAGTTTTTCTATTCCCGGGAAACCGGCGGCACCATCGTCTCCAGCGCCCTGAAGCTGATGCAGGAGATCATGGCTGAACGCTACCCGGCCAATGAATGGAACATCTACGCGGCCCAGGCCTCGGACGGTGACAACTGGAACGACGACTCGCCGATCTGCCGCGAGATCCTCACCAATCAGATCATGCCGTTCGTCCAGTATTACACTTACGTTGAGATCACCCCTCGCGAACATCAGGCATTGTGGTACGAGTATGAGCGTATCGGCGAAGCCTATGCCGATACGTTCGCCCAGCAGCAGCTGGTGTCGGCCGGCGATATCTATCCGGTCTTCCGTGAACTCTTCCAGCGCAGGTTAGTGACATGACCGCTAGAGAGCAGAAGCGCCATCCCATTTCTACCGGGTCCGAATGGACATTCGAACTGATCCAGGCCTATGACCGGGAAATCAGCCGCCTGGCCGAGCGCTATGCCCTGGACACCTACCCCAACCAGATCGAGGTGATCACCGCCGAGCAGATGATGGACGCCTACGCCTCCGTCGGCATGCCCCTGGGCTATCACCACTGGTCCTACGGCAAGCACTTCCTCAGCACTGAAAAGTCTTATAGCCGCGGTCAGATGGGCCTGGCCTACGAAATCGTGATCAATTCCGACCCCTGCATCGCCTACCTGATGGAAGAAAACACCATCTGCATGCAGGCGCTGGTGGTCGCCCATGCCTGCTACGGGCACAACAGCTTCTTCAAGGGCAACTACCTGTTCCGCACCTGGACCGACGCCAGTTCGATCATCGATTACCTGGTGTTCGCCAAGCAGTACATCACCCAGTGTGAAGAGCGCCACGGCATCGATGCCGTGGAAGACCTGCTCGACTCCTGCCACGCCCTGATGAACTACGGCGTTGACCGCTACAAGCGGCCCTACCCGATCTCTGCCGAAGAAGAGCGGCGCCGGCAGAAGGAGCGCGAAGAACACCTGCAGAAACAGATCAACGACCTGTGGCGCACCATTCCCAAGGGCGCCGACAAGAATAGCGATCGCGACAACGCACGCTTCCCGGCCGAACCCCAGGAGAACATCCTCTACTTCATCGAGAAACACGCGCCATTGCTCGAGCCCTGGCAGCGTGAAATCGTGCGCATCGTGCGCAAGATCGCCCAGTACTTCTACCCGCAGCGCCAGACTCAGGTGATGAACGAAGGCTGGGCGACCTTCTGGCACTACACCCTGATGAACGACCTGTACGATGAAGGCCTGGTCACCGAAGGCTTCATGATGGAGTTCCTGCAGTCACACACCAGCGTGGTGTTCCAGCCCGGCTTCGACAGCCCCTACTACAGTGGCATCAACCCCTACGCCCTGGGTTTCGCCATGTACCGCGACATCCGCCGCATGTGCGAACACCCTACCGAAGAGGACCGCCGCTGGTTCCCCGACATCGCCGGCAGCGACTGGCTGTCGACCATCAAGTTCGCCATGAGCAGCTTCAAGGATGAAAGCTTCATTCTCCAGTACCTGTCACCCACGGTGATCCGCGACCTCAAGCTGTTCAGCATCCTCGATGACGACCAGCGCGAGGACCTGTTGGTGCCAGCCATCCATGACGAAAGTGGCTACCGGATCATCCGCGAGACCCTGGCCGCCCAGTACAACCTCGGCAACCGCGAACCCAACGTGCAGATCTGGAGCATCGACCGCCGTGGCGACCGCTCCCTGACCCTGCGTCACCAACAACACGACCGCAAACCCCTGGGTGACTCCACCGAAGAAGTTCTCAAGCACCTGCACCGCCTCTGGGGCTTTGATATCCACCTGGAAACCCTGCAGGGCGACCAGGTGATGAAAACCCACCACGTGCCGCCCAGAGGCGAGCACGGCGAAGCGGACTATGGTCGCCTGGACCTGGCTGTAGTGCACCTCTAGCACGCCCTCCGTAGCTGCCAGACAGGTTATCCTGTGGCATCAACGGAGGTTCTACATGCAGATCTACAAAGTCGGCGGCGCGGTACGCGACCGTCTGCTCGGCAGGCCGGTCAGTGATATCGACTGGGTCGTGGTCGGCGCCACGGCGGAACAAATGCAAAACTTGGGTTATCGCCCGGTAGGGGCGGATTTCCCGGTGTTCCTGCACCCCAAAAGCGGCGAGGAATACGCCCTGGCGCGCACCGAGCGCAAGAGCGGGCGCGGCTATGGCGGCTTCACTTTTCACGCCAGCCCCGAGGTCACCCTTGAAGAAGACCTGATCCGTCGCGACCTGACCATCAATGCCATGGCCGAAGATGACCAGGGCAATGTCTGCGATCCGTATAACGGCAAAAGGGATCTAGAAGCCCGCATCTTGCGTCATGTATCCCCGGCGTTCGCCGAAGATCCATTGCGCGTGCTGCGCGTTGCCCGCTTTGCTGCGCGGTATGCCGGCTTGGGGTTCACCGTGGCCCCGGAAACCATTGAGCTGATGCGCGAACTCAGCGAATCAGGCGAGCTGCAGGCCCTGACCGCCGAGCGCAGCTGGAAGGAAATCGCCCGGGCACTGATGGAAGATCAACCCCAGGTGTTCATCCAGGTGCTGCGCGATTGCGGCGCCCTCAAGCAGCTGATGCCTGAACTCGATGCGCTGTTCGGTGTGCCGCAGCCTGAGGCTCATCACCCGGAAATCGACAGCGGTATCCACACCCTCTCGGTGCTCGAACAAGCCGCCCTGCACCAACAGCCCCTGAGCGTGCGCTGGGCCTGTTTGCTGCATGACCTGGGCAAGGGCCTTACCCCTGAAGAGGAATGGCCGCGACACATAGCTCACGAGCAACGCGGGCTGAAATTGATCAAGGCGGTGAACCAGCGCTTCAAGGCCCCCCGCGAGTGCCAGGAGCTGGCTTTGCTGGTGGGTGAGTACCACACACACTGTCATCGGGCGCTGGAGCTGCGGGCCTCGACCTTGCTGGAATTGCTGCAAAGCTTCGACGTGTACCGTCGGCCACAGCGATTCGAGGAATTCATCGCTGCGTGCGAGATGGACGCCCGGGGCCGCAAAGGGCTGGAGCAACGTGAATATCCACAGGCGGACTATCTGCGCGGCGCGGCAGCGGCGGCGCGAGCGGTGCAGGTGCAGCCACTGGTGCAGAGGGGCCTGGCTGGGCAGGCGCTGGGCGAGGCGCTCAAGGGCGAGCGGCTGAAGGCGTTGAAGGCGTACAAGGACGGCGCCAAGCCGTAATGCGTGTCGCCTTCATCGCTGGCAAGCCAGCTCCCACAGGGCCTGCCTACACCGGACCTTGTGGGAGCTGGCTTGCCAGCGATGGGGTCAAAACCTGGTTAGCTGCTGCCCACGCCACTCGAAGGGCACCGGCGCGAGCACTTGCTCGATCTGCGCCTCGACCCACAGCTGGCCCATGGTTTTCCCGGCGCCCGGATGCATCAGCTCAGGCGCAATCAACGCCAGCGGCCACAACACAAATGCGTTCCTGAGGATCTCCGCCCGCGGCAACACCAGCCCGTCAAAGCTGCCATGCAGGTCGTTGTACATCAGCACATCGATATCCAGCGGCAGGCCCTTGCGCTCGGGGGCATAGCGGCCATTGTCGGCCTCGATGAACTTGAGCCGGCGGTCCAGCTCCATCAGTGGCAGCTCGGTCAGGCCGGTGACCACCAGATTGAAGAACGGTCCGCTCTTGATCCCCACCGCCTGACTCTCGAACACTGCCGAGCAACGCATGCCCGCAAGCATCCCGGCCAAGGCGTCGAGCCCGGCAGTCAGATGCCGTTCGCGCTCGATATTACTGCCCAGCCCGAGGTAAACCCTGTTCAGAGACATCCGCGCTCGATCTCCACGCCCACCCCACTGGCGGCAGGTACCGCGCCTGGCTTGGTCAGCTTCAGGCGTAACCAGGGGATCTGGAACTCGCTCATCAGCACCGCCGCCAGACGCTCGGCGAAGGTCTCTACCAACTGGAATTCGGACTGCTCGGCAAATGCCTGGATGCGCGCCGAGACGCTGGCGTAGTCCAGGGCCTTGGTCAGGTCGTCACCGGCTGCTGCGGGGCGATTGTCCCAGGCAAAACTCAGGTCCAGACGCAGGCACTGGCGAATTCCGCGCTCCCAGTCATAGGCGCCGATCACGGTATCGACTTCCAGCCCCTCGATGAACACTCTGTCCAAGCACTTCTCTCCACAGCACGACAAGGGCGCGTTGCGCCGTTAGAATCAGGGCGTCCTCGCCCGGAATGGTTAGCATGTTTTGGTTACTGGCGCTGTGCGCCTACCTGCTCGGCTCTCTGTCCTTTGCCATCGTCCTCAGCCGCCTCAATGGCAGCCCGGACCCGCGCATGAGCGGTTCAGGCAATGCCGGTGCAACCAACATGCTACGCCTGGCCGGCCGCAAACTGGCGGTCCTGACCCTGCTTGGCGACTTGTGCAAGGGCCTGGTGCCCGTGCTGATCGCCAATCTTGCTGGCCTCGACCTGCAACAACAGGCCTGGATCGGCGTGTGCGCGGTGATTGGCCATCTGTTCCCGGTGTACTTCCGCTTTCGCGGCGGCAAAGGCGTCGCCACCGCTGCCGGCATGCTGCTGGGGCTCTACCCGCCAGCCGCCTTGCTGGCCATCAGCGCGTGGCTGCTGACCTTCCTCCTGACCCGCACCAGCTCGCTGGCGGCCCTGGTGGCAACGCCCCTGACCTTGCCGTTACTAGCCTGGCGCGAACCGGAAGCGCTTTTGCCGATCAGCGTGCTGACAGTGCTGATCGTCTGGCGCCACCGCGGCAATCTACGCGACCTTTTCGCCGGACGCGAACGGCATTTCTGAATCCACTGCATGAGCAACGCTCAGCTTCACAGCGGCGCCAGCTGCTCCATCGGCCAGCGGGCCTGCACGCTGATCGCCAGGCTTTCCTGCTGCCCGGCAGCCAGACGCTGGCAGCCGGCATAGGCAATCATTGCGCCGTTATCGGTGCAAAACTGCGGCCGGGCGTAGTACACATTGCCCTTGATGCCGGCCAGCATGTCTTCCAGCGAAGCGCGCAAAGCCTTGTTGGCACTGACGCCGCCAGCGATCACCAGGCGCTTGAGGCCGGTCTGCTTCAGCGCACGCTTGCACTTGATGGTCAAAGTCTCCACCACCGCCTGCTGGAAGGCCAGCGACACGTCGCAACGAGTTTGTTCGCCGTCGTCTCCAGCACTCTGGCAGCGCTGCCAGGTGTTGAGGGCGAAGGTTTTCAAACCACTGAAGCTGAAATCAAGACCGGGGCGATCGGTCATCGGCCGCGGGAACACGAAGCGCCCAGGCACGCCCTGGGTCGCCAGGCGGGCGATCTCCGGGCCACCCGGGTAGTTCAGGCCCATCAGCTTGGCGGTCTTGTCGAAAGCTTCGCCAGCGGCGTCATCGAGGGTCTCGCCGAGCAGTTCGTAACGGCCGATACCATCGACCCGCACCAACTGGGTATGCCCGCCCGACACTAGCAAGGCGACGAACGGGAACTCCGGCGGCTGCTCTTCGAGCATCGGCGCGAGCAGATGGCCTTCCATGTGGTGTACGCCCAATGCCGGAATGCCCCAGGCAAAAGCCAGGGCCTGGGCACAGGAAGCGCCCACCAGCAGAGCGCCGACCAGGCCAGGGCCTGCGGTATAGGCGATGGCATCGATCTCGGTGGCGACGCAGTCGGCTTCGGCCAGCACCTGGCGGATCAACGGCAGCATGCGCTTGACGTGATCACGCGAGGCCAGCTCCGGCACTACCCCGCCATAAACGCGGTGCAGGTCGATCTGACTGAACAATGCATCGGCCAAAAGGCCGCGCTCACTGTCGTATAATGCGACGCCGGTTTCGTCGCAGGATGTTTCCAATCCCAGTACTAGCATGGGTCCGTGCCTTGTTGAGGCTGAATTCGAAGGCGCGCATGATAGTCCCCGCTCCCGACGCCGACCAGCGGTTTTCGATCAGAGGCTTTGCATTCCGGTCGGCTAAGGGTTAACATCCGCAACCCTTAAAAACCGACGTTCTCCAGCGCACATTTTTGCCACGAGTTCGTTGACCCCGGTAATGAATGAAGGTAGCTCTGGATGCCAGCCGTCAAAGTTAAAGAGAATGAACCCTTCGACGTAGCTCTGCGTCGTTTCAAGCGCTCCTGCGAAAAAGCCGGTGTTCTGGCTGAAGTTCGTAGCCGCGAATTTTACGAGAAGCCGACTTCTGAGCGTAAGCGCAAAGCAGCAGCCGCTGTTAAACGTCACGCCAAGAAAGTTCAGCGCGAACAGCGCCGCGCCGTTCGCCTGTACTAATACAGTCGTCCGTCGCAAGCTTCTGCCTCGCCCGGCCCAAAGCCGGGCTGCCGGCAGTCGTTGCTTGATCCTTTGGCCTTCGGGCCCAAGGCGTCCTGCTGCCCTGCAGCATGGACAACCTGCCTGAATCGTCAGAACTGGCCTCAACGCCAGCTGTGCACGTCCTTCCTGACGAGCCTTCACCGGCTGCAGACGAGCACGTCTTTCCGTATTTTGTGTTACGCCATTCGACATCGCTCGAACGCGCAGCCGTTCCCGCCGCATTAGCGATTACACTTGCTTATCGCCTGATGATGAGAGTGCCATGGCCGGGCTGATTCCCCAGAGTTTTATCGACGACCTGCTTAACCGTACCGACATCGTCGATGTGGTGAGTTCGCGTGTGCAGCTGAAAAAAGCTGGCAAGAACCTCACGGCCTGCTGCCCGTTCCACAAGGAAAAAACCCCGTCCTTCAGCGTCAGCCCCGACAAACAGTTCTATTACTGCTTTGGCTGCGGCGCGGGCGGCAACGCCCTTGGCTTTATCATGGACCACGACAACCTGGATTTCCCCCAGGCTGTCGAGGAACTGGCCAAGGCCGCCGGCATGGAGGTCCCCCGCGAAGAAAGCGGGCGCAGCCACAAACCCCGGCAACCGGTCGATTCACCCCTGTACCCGCTGCTTGACGCCGCCGCCGACTTTTATCGCCAGGCGCTGCGCAGCCACCCGACACGCAAATCGGCCGTCGACTACCTCAAGGGCCGCGGCCTGTCCGGTGAGATCGCCCGCGATTTCGGCTTGGGCTTTGCTCCGCCAGGCTGGGACAACCTGTTCAAGCACCTGAGCAGCGATACCTTGCAGCAAAAGGCCATGATCGATGCCGGCCTGCTGGTCGAGAACGCCGAGTCCGGCAAGCGCTACGACCGCTTCCGTGACCGGGTGATGTTCCCGATCCGAGACAGCCGTGGCCGGGTCATTGCCTTCGGCGGCCGGGTGTTGGGCGACGACAAGCCCAAGTACCTGAACTCCCCGGAAACCCCGGTGTTCCACAAGGGCCAGGAGCTGTACGGGCTTTACGAGGCGCGCAAGTTCAACCGCAACCTCGATGAGATCATCGTGGTCGAAGGCTACATGGACGTCATCGCCCTCGCGCAGCAAGGCTTGCGCAATGCGGTGGCCACCCTGGGCACGGCCACCAGCGAAGAACACCTCAAGCGCCTGTTTCGCGTGGTGCCGAACGTGCTGTTCTGTTTCGACGGCGACCAGGCCGGCCGCAATGCTGCCTGGCGCGCCCTGGAAGCAACGCTTTCGAGCCTGCAGGACGGACGCAAGGCGCGCTTTCTATTTTTACCCGAAGGCGAAGACCCGGACACCCTGGTACGCGCCGAAGGCACTGACGCCTTCCGCGCCCGCATAAACCAGCATGCACAGCCGCTGGCCGATTACTTTTTCCAGCAGTTGACCGAGGAAGCCGACCCGCGCTCGCTCGAGGGCAAGGCGCACATGGCCACCCTCGCTGCACCGTTGATCGAAAAAGTGCCCGGGGCCAACCTGCGTGCACTGATGCGCAATCGCCTCAAGGAAATCACCGGGCTGGACAACCAGCAGGTCGAACAACTGGCGCACAGTGCGCCGGCAGAAGCACCACCCAGTTACGACCCGGGCATCGATTACGACGCCATTCCCGACTACACGCCGGATTACGGCGATTTTCATCAGCCCGAGTACGCGCCAGCGCAACAGCAGTGGACGCCGAACAAGGGCGGCAAGAAAAAATGGGACGGCAAGCCGTGGGACAAGAAGGGCAAACCCTGGGAGCGCAATGGCCAGCGCCAGGATCCGCCGCCACGGGTACCGACCTCGGTAGAACCGCCGACCTTGAGCGCCCTGCGCACCCTGCTTCATCACCCGCAGCTGGCGAAAAAGGTCGAGGATGCCAGCCAATTGGCGGCCGAAGAACACGTCTACGCCCAGCTGCTGGTGGCCCTGCTGGAGGCGCTGCAGAAAAATCCTGAACTACGCTCACTACAGTTGATCGCCCGCTGGCACGGCACCGAACAAGGCCGCCTGCTCAGGGCTTTGGCAGAGAAGGAATGGCTGATCGATGCCGACAACCTTGAACAACAGTTTTTCGACACTATAACTAGCTTGTCCGCTCGCCAACGCGAGCGCAGCCTGGAACATCTGCTCAGGAAAGCACGTCAAAGTGACTTGAGCGCAGAGGAAAAAAATCAGCTGCGTGACCTGTTAAGCCGGAATGTTCCCGCACAAACCCCGACCTCAACTGGCGCGTGAGGTCCTAGCTCGGGTATAATCCTCGGCTTGTTTTTTGCCCGCCAAGACCTTCAGTGGATAGGGTGTTATGTCCGGAAAAGCGCAACAGCAGTCTCGCATCAAAGAGTTGATCACCCGCGGTCGTGAGCAGGGCTACCTGACTTACGCGGAGGTCAACGACCACCTGCCAGAGGATATTTCAGATCCGGAGCAGGTGGAAGACATCATCCGCATGATCAACGACATGGGGATCAACGTATTCGAGAGTGCTCCGGATGCGGATGCCCTTTTGTTGGCCGAAGCCGACACCGACGAAGCCGCAGCTGAAGAAGCCGCCGCAGCGTTGGCGGCTGTGGAAACCGATATTGGTCGCACGACTGACCCGGTGCGCATGTACATGCGTGAAATGGGTACCGTCGAGCTTCTGACCCGCGAAGGCGAAATCGAAATCGCCAAGCGGATCGAAGAAGGTATCCGTGAAGTCATGGGTGCTATCGCCCACTTCCCGGGTACTGTCGATCACATCCTCTCCGAGTACGATCGCGTCACCACCGAAGGTGGCCGCCTGTCCGACGTTCTCAGCGGCTACATCGACCCGGACGACGGCATTGCGCCGCCAGCCGAAGTGCCGCCACCAGTCGACCCGAAAGCACCGGCCAAGGCCGAAGCTGACGACGAAGACGAAGAGAAGGAAGGTGACGAGGAAGAGGAAGAGACCGAAAGCGGTCCCGACCCGGTCATTGCACAGCAACGCTTTGGTGCCGTTCAGGAACAACTGAACGCTACCCTCAAGGTGCTGAAGAAGAACGGCCGCAGCCACAAGGACAGCATCAAGGCGATGCTCGACCTGGCTGAGCTGTTCATGCCGATCAAGCTGGTGCCCAAGCAGTTCGAAGCCCTGGTTGAGCGCGTTCGCAGTGCCCTGGATCGCCTGCGTCAGCAAGAACGCGCCATCATGCAGCTGTGCGTCCGTGACGCACGCATGCCACGCGCCGACTTCCTGCGCCTGTTCCCGAGCAACGAAACCGACCAGACCTGGAGCGGCGATCTTTCCAAGCGCAGCACCAAGTGGGCTGCAGCGCTGGGCGAGAAGAACGACGCTATCGTTGCTTGCCAGCAGAAGCTGATCGACCTCGAAAACGAAACCGGCCTGACCATCGCCGAGATCAAGGACATCAACCGTCGCATGTCGATCGGTGAAGCCAAGGCTCGTCGTGCCAAGAAGGAAATGGTCGAGGCCAACCTGCGTCTGGTTATCTCGATCGCCAAGAAGTACACCAACCGCGGCCTGCAATTCCTCGACCTGATCCAGGAAGGCAACATCGGCCTGATGAAGGCGGTGGACAAGTTCGAATACCGTCGTGGTTACAAGTTCTCGACCTATGCCACCTGGTGGATTCGCCAGGCGATCACCCGTTCGATCGCCGACCAGGCTCGCACCATCCGTATTCCGGTGCACATGATCGAGACGATCAACAAGCTCAACCGCATTTCCCGGCAGATGTTGCAGGAAATGGGTCGCGAACCGACCCCGGAAGAGCTGGGTGAACGCATGGAAATGCCTGAGGACAAGATCCGCAAGGTATTGAAGATCGCCAAAGAGCCGATCTCCATGGAAACCCCGATCGGTGACGACGAAGATTCGCACCTGGGTGACTTCATCGAGGACTCGACCATGCAGTCGCCAATCGATGTGGCCACGGTCGAAAGCCTCAAGGAAGCGACCCGTGACGTGCTCTCCGGTCTGACCGCTCGCGAAGCCAAGGTGCTGCGCATGCGTTTCGGTATCGACATGAACACCGATCACACCCTCGAAGAGGTCGGCAAACAGTTCGACGTGACCCGTGAACGGATCCGTCAGATTGAAGCCAAGGCGCTGCGCAAGCTGCGCCATCCGACGCGAAGCGAGCATCTGCGCTCCTTCCTCGACGAGTGATGACAAACCCCGGCCCAGGCCGGGGTTTTTCTTTTCCGGCGAACGGCGCTTTTAAGCCTTTGCCCACTACCCCGCCGCTTGAATGCCCGTCTACACTCGAATCAATCCACCTGTGTGACGAGGCCGCTATGCCCCCAATGCCGGCACTTCTGTTGGCTCTCCTGCTCATCTGGAGTGCAACGGCCGGCGCCCTGACCCTGACTGAAGAAGAACAAGCCTGGCTCAGCGCGCATCCGCAGCTGCGTCTGGGCGTCGATGCATCCTGGCCACCTTTCGAATACCGGGACCAGGACGGTCGCTACCAGGGATTGGCCGCCGACTACATTGCCTTAATCCAGGAACGCCTGGGGGTGCAGTTCAAGCCGATCGAACCGATCAGCTGGACCGCTGTACTCGAGCAGGCACGCAAGAACAAACTCGACTTGCTGCCCGGCATCATGTCGACCCCCGAGCGCCAGAGTTACCTGGCCTTCACCCGCCCGTACCTGGATTTCCCGATCGTCATCCTCGCCCATGACGGCGGGCCGCAACCGCGCACCATCAAGGACCTGTACGGGCTGAAAATCGCCGTGGTGGAGAACTACGCGCCCCATGAGCTGTTGCGCACCCATCACCCGGATCTCAACCTGGTGGCCCTGCCCAACGTCAGCTCGGCGCTGCAGGCCCTGGCCACCGACGAGGTTGATGCAGTGGTTGGTGACCTCGCCTCGAGCATCTGGTGCCTGCGCCAGCTCAAGCTCGAGGGCCTGTACGTGAGTGGCGAAACCCCTTACCGCTATCAGCTGGCCATGGCTGTGCCCCGGGAGCAGAAAATCCTCGTCGGAATCCTCGACAAAGTCATGGCCGACATGACCCCCAATGAGGTCAGCAATATTCAGGAGCGCTGGGTTGGCAAGGTGCTCGATCACCGCACGCTGTGGTACGACCTGCTGATCTACGGTCTTCCCGCCTTGCTGTTGATGGTGGCGATTCTGGCCGCGGTGATGCGCGTGAACCGGCGCCTGAGTTCGGAAATCTCCCGGCGCATTGCCCTGGAACAGGAGCTGCGCAGCAGCGAGTACCATTACCGCGGCCTGGTCGAAAGCCTCTCGGCAATTGCCTGGGAAGCCGATGCAAACGACTTTACCTACAGCTACGTTTCGCCCCATGCCGAAGACCTGCTCGGCTACCCTTTGAGCCAGTGGCTGCGCCCGGGCTTCTGGCGCAGCATCATTCACCCCGACGACGCGCTGTGGGCCCAGGCCTTCTGTGACAGCGAAACCGCCGCTGGGCGCGATCACAGCCTCGATTACCGGGTAATCCGCGCCGACGGACGCAGCCTGTGGGTACGCGATATCGTCAGCCTGATCGAACACGGGCATAAACCGTTGATGCGCGGGCTGATGATCGATATCAGCGAAACCAAGAACGCCGAAGAGGCCCTGCGCCTGTCCGAACAGAAGTTCGCCTCGGTGTTCCAGCAATGCCCGGACATCCTGGTCATCGCCCGCCTGAGCGATGGCTGCCTGCTGGAAGTAAACGAAGCCTTCGAAGAGCAGATCGGCCTAAGCCCGGCGCAGGTTCTGGGCCGCACCGCGACCGAACTGAGTATCTGGGGCATCGACGGCGTCGGCCCTGACCTGCTCAAGCGCTTGCAGGCAGGCAGTATCCGCAACCTGGAAATGCTCTTTCGCCGCAGCAATGGCCAGGTGTTCACCGGGCTGACCTCCGCCGAAACCTTTCAGCTCGACAGCACGCCGGCGCTGGTGGTCGCGGTACGCGACATCAGCCAACTGAAAGAAACCCAGGAGCAGTTGCAAACCTCCGAAGAGAAGTTCGCCAAAGCCTTCCACGCCTCCCCCGACGGCCTGCTGCTGTCGCGCCAGAGCGACGGGCTGCTGATCGAGGTGAACGAAGGTTTCTGCCGCCTGACCGGTTACGACACCCAAATGTCGCTGGACCACACTTCGTTGGACCTGGGCATCTGGGTAGATCTCAACGAGCGCCGCCGCTTGCTGGAGATGCTTCAGCGCGATGGTTTCGTGCGCGACTTCAGTTGCCATATCCGCCGCAGCGATGGCCAGATTCGCTTGTGCGAGCTTTCCGCCCGACCGCTGCCAATCGCCGGTGTCGATTGCATGCTGACCATTGCCCGCGACATCACCGAGCGCCACCTCATGCAGGAAAAACTGCAACTGGCCGCCACGGTGTTCGAAAACACCGCCGAGGGGGTATTGATCACCGATACCGACCAGCGCATCAGCGCGGTCAACCGCGCCTTTAGCGAGATCACCGGTTACAGCGAGTTCGAGACTCTGGGCCAGACCCCTCGCCTGCTGGCTTCGGGTCAGCACGACAGCGCCTTCTATGTGGCCATGTGGCACCAATTGACTGCCGAAGGTCATTGGCAGGGTGAAATCCATAACCGGCGCAAGAATGGCGAGATCTACCCCAGCTGGCTGACCATCAGCGCCGTGCGCAACACCGAGCGGGTCATCACCCACTTTGTTGCGGTGTTCGCTGACATTTCCAGCCTCAAGCATGCCCAGGCCAAGCTCGATTACCAGGCCCATCACGACCCGCTCACCGGGCTGCCCAACCGCACCCTGTTCGAAAGCCGCCTGCAGGCCGCGCTCAATTGCACCCAGGCGTCAAAGCGCCAGGGCGCAGTGCTGTTTCTCGACCTGGATCGTTTCAAGCACATCAACGACAGCCTCGGCCACCCGGTCGGCGACCTGCTGCTCAAAGGCATTGCTCAACGGCTCAAGGAACAGGTGCGTGATATCGACACCGTGGCGCGCCTGGGTGGGGACGAGTTCATCATCCTGCTGCCCGGCCTGCACCAGCCCAGCGATGCCGAACATATCGCACACAAGCTGCTGGCCTGTTTCAGCGCACCGTTCCAGGCTGGCGAACACGAGTTCTTCACCAGCGCCAGCATCGGCACCAGCCTTTATCCACAGGACGGCACCGACGTCGCCTCGTTGATCCGCAACGCCGACGCCGCCATGTACCGTTCCAAGGCCAAGGGCCGCAACCGAGTCGAGTCCTACACCCGCGATCTCACCGCCCAAGCCAGCGAACGCGTCGCCCTGGAGCACGAACTGCGCCGGGCCATCGAACGCAATGAGCTGAGCCTGTGCTACCAACCCAAGTTCAGCCTGAAAACCCAGAGCCTGGTGGGCGCCGAAGCGCTGATCCGCTGGTCCCACCCGACCTTTGGTGACGTACCACCGGAACATTTCATCCCACTGGCCGAAGAAAACGGCATGATCCTGCAACTGGGCGACTGGGTGCTGGAACAGGCCTGCCGACAAATGCAGGACTGGAAGCACAATTACCAGGCATTCGGGCCGCTATCGGTCAATCTTGCCGGCGCCCAGCTGCGCCAACCAAGCCTGGTCAAACGTATCGAACAGCTGCTCAAGACCCACCAGCTCAAGGCCGGCGACCTGCAGCTGGAGATCACCGAAAACTTCATCATGAGCCAGGCCGAGGAAGCCCTGGCCATCCTCCACCAGCTCAAGCACCTGGGCGTGCAACTGGCGATCGACGACTTCGGTACCGGTTACTCGTCACTGAGCTACCTCAAGCGCCTGCCGCTGGACATCCTCAAGATCGACCAGTCGTTCATCCGCGGCCTGCCCGACGACCCCCACGATGCCGCGATTGCCCGCGCCATCATCGCCCTGGGCCGCAGCATGCAACTGACCATCATCGCCGAAGGGGTGGAAAGCCAGGCCCAGCAACAATTCCTCGCTGCCGAAGGTTGCGAACAGATCCAGGGCTACATCGTCAGCCTGCCGCTGCCGGCCGAGGAATTTGCCGCAACTTTCCTTCGCATAGCTCTTTCAGATCTTTCGGATGGCACAGCCTGGAAACCCTCGTTATAATCCGCGTCCACTGGGGCCTATAGCTCAGTTGGTTAGAGCAGGGGACTCATAATCCCTTGGTCGCAGGTTCGAGTCCTGCTGGGCCCACCAAACAAAAAACCGCGCCTTTGCGCGGTTTTTTTTTGCCTGCAATAACAGGGGTCACCTGCGCTGCTTGAGCTTCTCCTGCAGCCAGTCACCGACGATCAAAGGCACCCACACCAGCGGTATCAGCACGAAGCCGGACAGGGCCAACGCACTCAGAAAAGCGTCCTTCAGTGCTTGAAGTGCGCGAAAGCATTTTTTGCCAATCATCTCGAACCCTGAGCAATGAATGTGCCGTGGCATCCGTGCCACGCTTACCTTCACCACTTTAGTCCGTTACCTCAGAAACGCACCCGAAACAGCGTGCGCCAGAAATTCTTCAGCGGCGAAATGCGATGTTTGTCCCAATTACGCTGCCAGAAATCATCCTCATTCCTGACCTGCGCTTCGATGTCGCTACCCGTCGCTGATGCCGCGTGCTGACGGAACAGCATCGGGAACACACAATGCTGTTTGATCCGTTGCTTAAACAGCACATCCACTGGCGTGCCGTCATAAGGCGTTTCGGCCAGAATCCGGCAGCCCTCAGGCGACAGGACGTAGGCGTGCAAGGCCACCACACGGCCGCGGGCAATATAGGGGAACCAGGTTAGCCAAGTCCGGCCCATGCTGTAACCCAGGTGCAAGGCTTCGAATGAACGGGTTCGGATAAAGCGGTTGACCCAACGAACCGGGGTTGCTTTGAGCTCATACGCCTTGACGTCATCCTCGAAGACCAGAATCCGTTGCAAACCTCCATCCAAGGCCTGCCTGGCCAAGGCTTGATGAGATTCGTAACAGCCCCGGACAGGATCATCACTGCGCTCGACCACGTGAAAAATCACCTGGTTATGAATCTGTCCACCCACCGTTCGCCTGAACAACTCGCGGCGGTCATTACGCTCTTTGATAGAGATGCAATACACCGCATCTACGTCGAACTTGATCTTGCTCACCACACCGTTCCCTCGAGCTGCAACCGGTTCTCCCGAAGGGCTGCATATAAAAGCCGACGAGTTTAATCCGCCCTAACTGCCATTACAAAGCCACTACCTATATCCATTCCTCAAGCCGGCATCCTGCTGCTGGAACTGAACCTTGGGAGACTGGTCACAATCGTTAACAGTTTTTAACAAACTGACAAACAACACCTATACTTTGTATGGCCTTTACCCAGTCACTACCACTGTGGTGATTATCTATATGCACAAGGAATTGGCACATGGGCGCCTCTGCAGCAAGATCACTTCTTGGCGAGCGCTGCAATATCCACGATTTTGCAGATTGCCAGAACATACAATCCGGTTCGGTATTCATCATTGCATCGGGCGGTTCGGCAAAGGATTTCCCCTTTCAAACCTTCCATGACATCCCCATGATCACAATGAATGGGGCAATCTCGATGTTTCTCGACACACCGGTCAGGCCCTTCTTCTACGCCTGTACAGACAGGGACTTCTCCAACCAGCAACCACAGCTGTTTGCTGAAGCGTTACATCGCAGTGACCGCGTTGCTCTTTGGGAAGAGCACGTTCGGTCCTTGTCGATCCGGACGGACGGCGAGCTGTACCTTTTGCACAAAGCCCCTAAACCGAGTTTCATCGACATTCTGCGGCGAAAGGACCAGGAACTTGTCCGTAACCACACCTTCCCAGGCTGGGGACAAAAGCTGCTCGGGTTCAGCAAAAATCTGCAGCGTGGCTTCTTTGATGCACGCACGGTGGCCTACCTGGCCTTGCAAATCGCCTATCACGTCGGTTTCACCAAGGTGTTTCTGGTAGGCGTTGACCTTAACCAGGACCTGGGAAGATTCTACGAACGCAATGATATGGCGGTATCCCCCTGCGGGCTGGACCAGCACTACGAGTCTCGCATCCTGCCGTCATTCCAACTTGTCGCCAACTCGGTGGTGGACGACACCTTCGCGGTCTACAATCTTTCCGAATTTTCCCGCTTACCGCACAGCGTCATTCCCTACAAAACCCTTGAAGAAGTGACCGCGATGGTTCGTGAGGGCTGATTGTCACCCGGAGTCCGGGCACAAAACCGCGTGCCATACAGGCCTGGAGTGACACCATAATGTCGCTGAAACAGCGCAATAAACGCCGACACCGAGTCATACCCCAACTCGTTGGCCAGCGCCGTGACACTCATGCCTTGCGCCAACAAGGGCAAGGCCGCGAGCAGGCGCAGCCGTTGGCGCCACTCTCTGAACGACAACTGTGTCTGCGCCTGAAATAGCCGCACAAGTGTGCGCCGCGAAGCCCCAACCTGCTGCGCCCAGTCTTCAATACTACGGTTATCGCCTGGGTTGGCCTGCAATGCTTCGGTGATGCGTCGCAAGCGCGGATCACTGGGCAGTGGCAGGCCAAAGGGCGCTTCAGGCAACTCCCGCAGTTCATCGACCAGCACCTGCAGCAGCCGCGCCTGGGCACCTTGCGCCGGATAATTCGGCGCAAATCGGCTGGCCTTGTCGATCAACTCGCGCACCAGTGGTGTCACCTGCAGCACTCCACAAGGCCGCTGGTAACCGTTAAGCAGCGATTCGTCCAGATAAAGCCCGCGAAACTCGATGGTCTGATCGCTATAGGCGGTGTGCTCGACACCCGCCGGTATCCACAACGCGCATTGAGGCGGCAGCAGGTAACTGTGCTGCTCGGTCAAAACCTCCATGATCCCGACGCTGGCATAGGTGAACTGCACCCAGGGGTGGCTGTGCATCTGCACCCGATGGCCCGCCGGAATGGCAAACATGCGCCGGTAGACCGGTTCCGGCAGCTGCTGAAAGTCCGGCAGCGACGGTACTTCACTGGTTTGTCTCATTGGCGGCATTGCCTGTCTCCTTTGCTCAAGTGAGCCGACAAAGGCCGATGGTAGCCTGCGCCCGGCTTAGTTGAACAACCCCTAGGAGAGACCGATGAGCAGCCATGTGCGTGAAAACCGTTTGAGCGTGCCCGCCATCCAGCAGCGCAAAGGCGCTGGCAATCTGGTAGTTCTGACTGCGTACAGCATGCCGATGGCGCGCTGGGTGGATGCCGAGGCCGATGTGATCATTGTCGGTGACTCGGTCGGCATGGTCCTGTATGGCATGCCCAGCACCCTCGGGGTCACCCTGGAAATGATGATTGCCCACGGCCAGGCGGTGATGCGCGGGTCGCAACGCGCCTGCGTGGTCATCGACCTGCCGTTCGGCAGTTATCAGGCCTCGCCCGAGCAAGCCTTCCTCACTAGTGCGCGACTGCTGCGCGAAACCGGTGCCCAGGGCATCAAGCTTGAAGGCGGCGAAGAGCTGGCCGAGACCGTCGCCTTCCTCACTCGCCGTGGGATTCCGGTAATGGCCCATGTCGGACTGATGCCGCAGCAGGTCAACAGCCTCGGCGGATTCAAGGCCCAGGGCCGGGATGACCAGAGTGCTGCCAAAGTACGCCAGGACGCCCTCGCCATGCAGGCAGCCGGGGCTTTCTCGGTGGTACTGGAAGGCATCGCCGAACCCCTGGCCCGTCGCCTGAGCGAGGAGTTGGCAATCCCCACCATTGGCATTGGCGCTTCACCTGCCTGTGACGGCCAGGTTCTGGTCACCGAGGATTTACTGGGCTTGTTCGGTGAATACCAGCCACGCTTCGTCAAACGCTTCGCCGACCTGCAGCCACAGATTGCCCAAGCCCTGGCAGCCTATGCCCGGGAAGTGCGCGACGGCAGCTTTCCCCAGGCCGAGCACTGCTTCAAGTCGCGCTGAGCACAGACGCCTTGCTCAAGGGTGAGGGCAATGGATAGGCTATCGCGCTTATTCCATGAGCCGTGAAAAGCGGCTCTCGCCAGAGAGTGCCCATGCCTGACAGCCGCCCCGTCGCCCTCGACGAAATCGATCGCCAGCTGATCTCGCTGCTGCAGATCAACGCCCGTGAAAGCGTCGCCACGCTCGCCCGGCAACTGGGTATCGCGCGCACCACGGTGACTTCGCGCCTGGCCCGCCTGGAAAAGACCAAAGTCATCAGCGGCTACGGCGTGCGCCTGGGTCAGCGGCTGATCGATGGCGGCTTGCAGGCCTATGTGGGGATCAAGGTGCAACCGCGCTCGGGCAAGGACGTGGTGCGGCGCCTGAGCGCCATGGGCCAGGTGCAGCAATTGTGCGCGGTCAGCGGCGAATTCGATTACGTCGCCTGGCTGCGCAGTGATTCGCCCGAGCAACTGGACCAGTTGCTCGATCAGATCGGCAGCGTTGATGGGGTGGAGAAGACCACCACCTCGATTATCCTCAGCAGCAAGGTAGATCGCGGGCAGCCGGTTTAAAGCCACATTATGTGTAGGAGCGGGCTTGCCCCGCGATGAGGGTTGATCGCGGGGCAAGCCCCCTCCTGAAGGAGTCAATATGAATTACAGATACGTCATATCGACCAAAAACATGACCAAACGACGACACTCTGCATCTTAATTACGTAACCCCCACCCCCTAAAATGACCGCCAGTGTTTTCCTATACTCAAGCTCCGCACCCCGCGCAGCGCCTGGCAAGGTCACGTATGAACAAGAACAATCGCCACCCCGCCGACGGCAAGAAACCCATCACCATTTTCGGCCCGGATTTCCCGTTCGCCTTTGACGACTGGATCGAGCATCCGGCCGGCCTGGGCAGTATTCCGAGCGAGCGCCAAGGCGAAGAGGTTGCAATTGTCGGCGCCGGTATCGCCGGGCTGGTAGCGGCCTACGAGCTGATGAAGCTGGGCCTCAAGCCTGTGGTGTACGAAGCCTCGAAAATGGGTGGGCGCCTGCGCTCGCAGGCCTTCGAAGGCACCGACGGGATCATCGCCGAACTCGGCGGCATGCGCTTTCCGGTGTCGTCCACGGCGTTCTATCACTACGTCGACAAGCTCGGCCTTGAGACCAAGCCGTTCCCCAACCCGCTGACACCCGCCTCGGGCAGCACGGTCGTCGACCTGGAAGGCCAGACCCACTACGCGGAAAAACTTTCCGACCTGCCCAAGCTGTTCCAGGAAGTGGCCGATGCCTGGGCCGATGCCCTGGAGGACGGTGCCCGCTTCGGCGATATCCAGCAGGCTATCCGCGACCGCGATGTGCCGCGCCTCAAAGAGCTGTGGAACACCCTGGTACCGTTGTGGGACGACCGCACCTTCTATGACTTCGTCGCCACTTCCAAAGCTTTTGCCAAGCTCAGCTTCCTGCACCGCGAAGTATTCGGCCAGGTCGGTTTCGGCACCGGTGGCTGGGACTCGGACTTCCCCAACTCGATGCTGGAAATCTTCCGCGTGGTAATGACCAACTGCGACGATCACCAGCACCTGGTGGTCGGTGGCGTCGAGCAGGTGCCGCTGGGCATCTGGCGCCATGTGCCGGAGCGCTGCGCGCACTGGCCGGCCGGCACCAGCCTCAGCTCGCTGCACCGCGGCGCACCACGCCCCGGGGTGAAAAGCATTGCCCGCGACAGCGACGGGCGCCTGGCGGTGACCGACAACTGGGGCGACACCCATCATTACGCCGCCGTGCTGACCACCTGCCAAAGCTGGCTGCTGACCACTCAGATCGAGTGCGAAGAATCGCTGTTCTCGCAGAAGATGTGGATGGCCCTGGACCGTACCCGCTACATGCAGTCATCGAAGACCTTCGTCATGGTCGACCGGCCATTCTGGAAGGACAAGGACCCGGAAACCGGCCGCGACCTGATGAGCATGACCCTGACCGACCGCCTGACCCGCGGTACCTACCTGTTCGACAACGGCGACGACAAGCCGGGGGTGATCTGCCTGTCCTACTCGTGGATGAGCGATGCGCTGAAGATGCTCCCGCACCCGGTGGAAAAACGCGTCAAGCTGGCCCTCGATGCGCTGAAGAAGATCTACCCGAAAGTGGATATCGCCGGGCACATCATCGGCGACCCGATCACCGTGTCGTGGGAAGCCGACCCGCACTTCCTCGGCGCCTTCAAGGGCGCCCTGCCCGGCCATTACCGCTACAACCAGCGCATGTACGCGCACTTCATGCAGCAGGACATGCCGACCGAACAGCGCGGCATCTTCATTGCCGGTGACGATGTGTCGTGGACCCCGGCCTGGGTCGAAGGCGCGGTGCAGACTTCGCTCAATGCGGTGTGGGGTATCATGAATCACTTCGGTGGGCAGACCCACCCGGACAACCCAGGCCCGGGCGATGTGTTCAATGAGATCGGACCGATCGCCCTGGCCGACTGACGGGAGAATCGCCATGCGCATCGCCCTGTTCCAAGGCGAACCGCAACCGCTGGACCTGTCCGGCAACCTCGAGCGCCTGCACCAGCAGGCGCAACTGGCCGCTGCCCGCGGCGCCGAGTTGCTGGTGTGCCCGGAGATGTTCCTGAGCGGCTACAACATTGGCAGCGAAGCCGTCGCGCGCCTGGCCGAAGCCGAAGACGGCCCGTCGGCCATGGCCGTGGTGGAGATCGCCCAGAGCAATCGCATCGCCATTGCCTACGGCTACCCGGAGCTGGCGGACGACGGTCAGATCTTCAACAGCGTGCAGTTGATCGACGCCCATGGCAGCAGCCTGTGCAACTACCGCAAGACCCACCTGTTCGGTGGCCTGGACCGGGCGATGTTCAGCCCGGGGCCGGATCACTTCCCGGTGGTCGAGCTCAACGGCTGGCGCCTTGGATTTCTGATCTGCTACGACATCGAGTTCCCGGAAAACGCCCGGCGCCTGGCCCTGGCCGGTGCCGAGCTGATCCTGGTGCCGACGGCGAACATGGTGCCCTTCGACTTCATTGCCCAGGTCACCGTGCGCGCCCGCGCCTACGAGAACCAGTGCTACCTGGCGTACGCCAACTACTGCGGCAGCGAAGACGAAATCCACTACTGCGGGCAAAGCAGTATCGTCGGCCCGGACGGCAGCATCCTGGCCATGGCCGGTCGTGACACGGCGCTGCTGAGCGCCGACCTGGACCTGCAGCGGGTGCAGCAAGGGCGGGCCAACAACCCTTACCTGCACGACCTGCGCCCCGAGCTCTACAGCACGCCGCGGCAATAATCCGCTAGCATGACGGTTCGCCTGTATCCGGAGCCGTCATGCCCAGCGCCCTTCACATCCTGACCCTCGCCAATGGCCTGCAGGTGACCCTGCGCCATGCGCCGCAGCTAAAACGCTGCGCAGCGGCAGTGCGGGTACAGGCCGGCAGCCATGACGCGCCACGGGCGTGGCCGGGGTTGGCGCACTTTCTCGAACATCTGTTCTTTCTTGGCAATCAACGTTTCGCGCTGGAAGACGGCCTGATGCGCTACGTGCAGCACTACGGCGGCCAGGTGAATGCCAGTACCCGTGAACGCAATACCGAGTTCTTCTTCGAAGTGCCGCCAGCGGCCTTTGCCGGTAGCCTGGAGCGTCTTTGCCAGATGCTTGCGCACCCGCAGTTCGACCTTGAACGGCAAGTGCGCGAGCGGGAAGTGATCCATGCCGAGTTCATTGCCTGGTCACGCAATCCACAAGCGCAGCGGCAGTTTGCCTTGCTTCAGGCTGCTGGCAGCGAACATCCGTTGAGCGCTTTTCAGGCTGGCAACCGTTACAGCCTGCAGGTTCAAAGCCCGGCGTTCCAGGCGGCATTAAGGGATTTTCATCAGCGCTTCTATCAGGCCGGGCAGATCACCTTGAGCCTGAGCGGGCCGCAAAGCCTCGACGAACTGCAGGCGCTGGCGTGTCGATTCGGCCAAGTGTTCAATAGCGGGACAAAAGTGCAGCAGGCGCTACCGCCAAGCTTCAACAACCAGGCACCACTGCAGGTCCGCAACGAGCGCCAAGTGGATGTCCTGTACCCGTGCGCCCCTCTCCCCGCTGGCTTTGAACAAGCCGTCGATTTTCTCGCGACCTGGCTGAGCGACACCCGGCCCGGCGGGCTACCGGCGACGCTGCGTGAGCGGGGCTGGCTGGAGCATTTCGAGTTTTCCTCGCTGTATGGCTTTGCCGGCCAGACCCTGCTGCACGCGGGCCTGAAACTCCACGTTACGGCTGACGCCGAGCAGGTCCGGGCACTGCTGGCTGACTGGCTGGCGTTCTTCCGGGCGGCTGACTTGGGCCAAATCAATCAGGAATACGCTCGATTGCAGCGCTGCCGCGAACTTACCGCCAGCGCATTGGAGCTGGCGCGCCGGGATAGCGCCGGGCAACGCTTCGAGGCGCTGGACGCGCAAGGACTTGCTGCGCTTGAGCGGTTACTCGAGACAATGCTCGCTGGCCAGGTAAAAACACCCACCCTCGCCTGGCAGTTGCCCACCGCGAATCCGTTGCTGAACGTGAAGGCAGAGACTACTCAAGCAACCGCCGTTCCCGAAGGCCTGACGGTTTCTCCCCTACTACCGCCGTCGCGCCAGCATGGTGTCATCTACCTGCGCTGGCAGCTCACCTCAGCCTTGCGCGAGCGCCTCTGGCAGGTACTTGATCGGGCGCTGCAAGCCCTGCGTGAACAGGCAGCGCAGGCTGGCGTACACCTGCAGTTCAGCGCCTGCGACAAATACTGGCAGTTGCGCTGCGCCGGCAATGGAACAGTGCTGGTCGCAGTGATCGAACAGGCGTTGGCAATCCTGCGGTTTCCCCCCAGCCAGAGCTGGACACCCGGCGCTGCCAACCAGCCCGATGTCATGCCAATTCGTGCCCTGCTCAGGCAGCTCCCGGAGCAGCTGCTTGGCTACCAGGACGAACCGTTACCAGCCTGTACCATCAGCCAGAGCGATCTTGATACGCTGTGGGAATATTCAATCTGGAATGTACTCTCGACCGGCTTGAGTGCCACCGATCAATCAGCACTGAACCGGGCCGTGGGTAAAGTGCCTGGGCGCGCAGGCAGGCATCTACCCGCCAGAATCGAAGCTGTGCGGCGCTGGCAAACACTGCCGCCGGTGGCCAGCGAGCAAGCGCTGCTGCTGTTTTGCCCGGTCGAAGACCAAGCCACTGGCCGGCTCCTTGCCCAGCAGTTGCAAGGGCCCTTCTATCAACGGCTGCGAGTCGAGCTGAATCTGGGCTATGCGGTGTTCAGCGCCTTCCGTCAGATCGAGGGCTGCAATGGCCTGCTACTCGGCGTGCAGTCGCCGTCGGCCAGCCACGCCGAGATCGTCAGGCACATCCACACAGTACTCGATGCCCTGCCCGCCACGCTGAGCTGCAACACCGCGGACAAGCAGGCCCTCGCCGCACAGTTCGACGAACAGGCCATGACCAACAATGACGTTGCCGAATGGGCCTGGCAGGCGCATCTGGCCGGCCATCAGCAGCCGCTGCTGAGCGATCTGCAAGCGGCGATCCTGGCTATCGACCCGCCACAACTGCAACACCTGGCGCGCCAGACAAGCCAGGCCGAACTCGGTTGGTTGTGCCTGGCGAACGGGCCGGCGCCCGGCGAAAACTGGCACTGACGCTGGCGATTCTTACCGTCCCTGTAACGGCGTTTATCTGAGATTTAACCATTCAGTTCGTATTTTTTTAGTAAGATAGCGCAATCTCGGCTATGGGACCCCCTCATCTGGAGGGTGGACTAAATAAGTAGCTGGCAAACCCCAGACCTATCCGGAAGGAGTAATCCCATGTGGACCAAACCTGCTTACACTGACCTGCGTATCGGCTTTGAAGTGACCATGTATTTCGCAAGCCGCTGAGCCTGCTTGCGGTACAACGCCTCGGTCCGCCGGGGCGTTTTTATTTCAGGACGCGGCAGGAGTGGCCATGTACATCCAGATTCTAGGTTCCGCCGCCGGTGGCGGGTTCCCGCAGTGGAACTGCAACTGCGCAAACTGCAAAGGCTTTCGCGACGGCAGCTTGCGCGCCACGGCGCGGACCCAGTCATCGATTGCCCTGTCTGACGACGGTATCCACTGGGTACTGTGCAACGCTTCGCCGGACATCCGCGCGCAGCTGCAAGGCTTTGCCCCGATGCAACCGGCCCGCGCCCTGCGCGACACCGGCATCAACGCCATCGTCCTGCTCGACAGCCAGATCGACCACACCACCGGCCTGCTCAGCCTGCGCGAAGGCTGCCCGCACCAGGTCTGGTGCACCGACATGGTCCATCAGGACCTGAGCACCGGCTTCCCGCTGTTCACCATGCTCAGCCACTGGAACGGCGGCCTGCAATGGAAGCGCATCGAGCTCGAAGGCAGCTTCGTCATCGACGCCTGTCCGAACCTGCGCTTTACCCCCTTCCCGCTGCGCAGCGCCGCACCGCCCTACTCACCGCACCGCTTCGACCCACACCCGGGCGACAACCTCGGGCTGATGGTCGAGGACCTGCGCACCGGCGGCAAGCTGTTCTACGCCCCGGGCCTGGGCCAGGTCGACGGCAAATTGCTACAGATGATGAGCGATGCCGACTGCCTGCTGGTCGACGGCACCCTGTGGGAGGATGATGAAATGCAGCGCCGTGGTGTCGGCACCCGCACCGGCCGCGAGATGGGCCACCTGGCGCAGAACGGCCCGGGCGGCATGCTCGAGGTGCTGGAAAGCTTCCCGCGTCAGCGCAAAGTGCTTATCCACATCAACAACACCAATCCGATTCTCGATGAGGATTCGGCCGAACGCGCCGAATGCGCCCGGCGCGGCGTCGAAGTGGCCTTCGACGGCATGAGCATCACTCTCTAGGAGCCGACATGAGCGACGCCAAACCGCTGTCCCCTGCCGAATTCGAACAGGCCCTGCGCGCCAAGGGCGCCTACTACCACATCCATCACCCCTACCATGTGGCGATGTATGAAGGCCGCGCAAGCCGCGAGCAGATCCAGGGCTGGGTGGCCAACCGTTTCTACTACCAGGTCAACATCCCGATGAAGGATGCAGCGATCCTGGCCAACTGCCCGGACCGCGAAATTCGCCGCGAGTGGATTCAGCGCCTGCTCGACCATGACGGCGCCCCTGGCGAAGACGGCGGCATCGAAGCCTGGCTGCGCCTGGGCCAGGCGGTCGGCCTCGACCCGGAGCAACTGCGCTCCCAGGAACTGGTGCTGCCCGGCGTGCGCTTTGCCGTGGATGCCTACGTCAACTTTGCCCGCCGCGCCAGCTGGCAGGAGGCGGCCAGCAGCTCGCTGACCGAGCTGTTCGCCCCGCAGATCCACCAGTCGCGGCTGGACAGCTGGCCCCAGCACTATCCGTGGATCGACCCGGCCGGCTACGAGTACTTCCGTACCCGCCTGGGCCAGGCCCGGCGTGACGTCGAGCATGGGCTGGCGATCACCCTGCAGCACTACACTACAGTTGCGGGCCAGCAGCGCATGCTGGAGATCCTGCAGTTCAAGCTGGACATTCTCTGGAGCATGCTCGACGCCATGAGCATGGCCTACGAACTGAACCGCCCGCCTTATCACAGTGTCACCAGCGAAAGGGTCTGGCACAAAGGAATCGCCTTATGAGTTTCGATCGCGCGCAAGTCCCGGCATGGCGCCCGGGCTATCGCTTCCAGTATGAGCCGGCACAAAAAGCTCATGTGCTGCTGTATCCGGAAGGGATGATCAAGCTCAACGAGAGCGCCGCGCTGATCGGCGGGCTGATCGACGGCCAGCGCGATGTCGCGGCGATCATTGCCGAGCTCGACACGCAGTTCCCCGGAGTACCCGAGCTCGGTGACGACATCGAGCAATTCATGGAGGTGGCCCGTGCCGAACACTGGATCACCCTTGCCTGAGCTGCCGGCAAAACCTGCAGTCGGCCTGCCGCTGTGGCTGCTTGCCGAGCTGACTTACCGTTGCCCGCTGCAGTGCCCGTACTGCTCCAACCCCCTGGACTTCGCCGCCCAGGGTCAGGAGCTGAGCACTGAGCAGTGGTTCAGGGTCATGGCCGAGGCGCGCGAGATGGGCGCGGCACAACTGGGCTTCTCCGGCGGTGAGCCGCTGGTGCGCCAGGACCTAGCCGAATTGATCGGCGAAGGTCGGCGCCTGGGCTATTACACCAACCTGATCACCTCCGGCATCGGCCTCACCGAGCAGAAGATCGCCGCCTTCAAGGAGGCCGGGCTGGACCATATCCAGATCAGCTTCCAGGCCAGCGACGAGCAGGTGAACAACCTGCTGGCCGGTTCGAAGAAGGCCTTCGCGCAGAAGCTGGAAATGGCCCGGGCAGTCAAAGCCCACGGCTACCCGATGGTGCTGAATTTCGTCACTCATCGGCACAACATCGACAAAATCGACCGTATCATCGAGCTGTGCGTTGCCCTCGAAGCCGATTTCGTCGAACTGGCCACCTGTCAGTTCTACGGCTGGGCACACCTCAACCGCGTCGGCCTGCTGCCGACCCGCGCCCAGCTCGAACGCGCCGAGCGCATCACCAACCAATACCGGGCTAAACTGCAGGCCGCCGGCAACCCGTGCAAGCTGATCTTCGTCACCCCGGACTATTACGAAGAGCGCCCCAAGGCCTGCATGAACGGCTGGGGCAGCGTGTTCCTCACCGTCACCCCGGATGGCACCGCCCTGCCCTGCCACGGCGCCCGCCAGCTGCCGGTGCAGTTTCCCAATGTCCGCGAGCACAGCATGCAGCACATCTGGTACGACTCGTTCGGCTTCAATCGCTTCCGCGGTTACGACTGGATGCCCGAGCCGTGCCGCTCCTGTGACGAGAAAGAGAAGGACTTCGGCGGCTGCCGCTGCCAGGCCTTCATGCTCACCGGCGACGCCAGTAACGCCGACCCGGTTTGCGCCAAGTCGGCCGAGCACGGCATCATCCTCAAGGCTCGCGAAGAAGCCGAGCACGCCCACCAGACCATCGACGAGCTGACCTTCCGTAATGAGCGAAACTCACGTGTCATTGTCCGCGGCTGAGCGCTTCAGCGCCGAACAGGCGGTCGCCGCCGGTACCGATTTTGCCGAGCTGCGGGTGGCTGCCCAGGGATTGTTCTGGAACGAATTTCGCCCCAGCGATGGCGCCTGCCGGATCTGGCACTGGCGCGATGGCCAGGCCCGTTGCCTGACGCCCAATGGCTTCAGCGTACGCAGCCGGGTCTATGAATACGGCGGTGGCAGCTTCTGCCTGAGCGACGATGGCCTGGTGTTTGTCAACGAGGCGGACCAGCAGCTGTATACCCAGGACCTCAACGGCGGGTTACCGCAGTCGCTGACCGAGGGCGTGCGGCGCTACGGCGATCTGCGCTGGGCCAACGGGCATGTGCTGGCGGTGGAAGAAAGCCATGGTCCGGGGGCGGTCGAGCATCGCCTGGTGGCCATCGCCAAGGGCAGCCGTGAAGTCCTGGCCGAAGGCGCCGACTTTTACGCCTCGCCAACCCTGAGCACCGATGGCTCGCGCCTGGCCTGGATTGAATGGAGCCGCCCGGAACAACCGTGGACGGCAACCCGGCTGCTGTGCTGCCAACGCCAGGCAGATGGCCAGTGGAGCACGCCACGCTGCATCGCCGGTGAAGCGGGTCCGCAACAGTCCCTGCAACAACCTCATTTTGACCCAGCCGGTCGTTTGTATTGCCTGTCCGACCGCAACGGCTATTGGCAGCCCTGGGGCGAAACGGCAACAGGCTGGAACCCCTTGCCAGCCGCCGCGGCCGACCATGCCGGCGCGCCCTGGCAGTTGGGCGCCAGCACCTGGTTACCGCTGGACGAGCAGCGCTACCTCGCGAGCTGGTTCGATAACGGCTTCAGCCGCTTGGGGATTTGCCTTGCCGATGGCTCGGTAGAGGATTACAGCGCGGACTACAGCCGCTTCCGCTGCCTGGATCTGGACGAGCAGCATCTCTATGCCATTGCCGCGTCGGCCATCAGCCCACCCGCCGTTATCGCCATCAACCGCCAGAACCATCATGTACAGGTCCTGGCCGGCGGTGCTTTACCGCTGCCCGCCGAACGCATCAGCCGTCCGCAAGCACTGCGCTACCGCAGCGGTGACGGCATCGCCCACGGTTTCTTCTACCCGGCCATGAACGCTGAGGTGCAGCCGCCGCTGCTGGTGTTCATCCATGGCGGCCCGACCTCGGCCTGCTACCCGGTGCTCGATCCACGCATCCAGTACTGGGCCCAGCGCGGCTTCGCCGTGGCCGACCTCAATTACCGTGGCAGCAGCGGCTATGGCCGGGACTATCGCCAGGCCCTGCACCTGCGCTGGGGCGAGATTGACGTCGAAGATGCCTGCGCCGTGGTCAGGCACCTGGCCGAGCGCAAGCTGATCGACCCGCAGCGCGCGTTTATCCGCGGCGGCAGTGCCGGCGGCTACACCACCCTCTGCGCCCTGGCGTTCCATGATGTATTCCGCGCCGGTGCCAGCCTGTATGGCGTCAGTGATCCGCAGGCGCTGGCCCGGGCAACGCACAAGTTCGAAGGTGATTACCTGGACTGGCTGATCGGCGATCCGGTGACCGATGCCGAGCGTTACCAGCGGCGCACCCCCTTGCTGCATGCCGCAAACATCAAGGTGCCGGTGATCTTCTTTCAGGGTGAGCTGGATGCTGTAGTAGTGCCGGAACAGACCCGTTCGATGCTTGAAGCGCTGAAGGCCAACGGGATTCGCGCCGAAGGGCATTTCTACCCTTCGGAGCGTCACGGTTTTCGTACGGCGAGCAACCTGGCGCATGCGCTGGAAGAGGAATGGAAGTTTTATCGGCGGGTGCTGGAAGGCAGTTAGATCGCTATCGCGGGTCAAGCCCGCTCCCACAGAGTCAATCCTGTGGGAGCGGCGGTGCGGCGCCCCGACTTGACCCGCGATTGGCCTCACCGCTTGGCGATGATATACACCGCATGGACGATGCCCGGGATATACCCCAGCAACGTCAGCAGGATGTTCAGCCAGAAGGCGCCGCCGAAGCCAACCTGCAGGAACACGCCAAGCGGCGGCAGGAGAATGGCGATGATGATGCGGATAAAGTCCATTGGGCAGCTCCCTTCAAAGATGTACTAGAACTGACTCTAGCGCGTCACCGGGGTTCCACTTGTAAGCAGCAGACAAAAAAACGCCCCAAGCCAAAAACAACAGGCCCGGGGCGATGCGCAGGAACGCGAGACGGTTCGGAAAATTCGTTAGTGCGGTGTAGTGATCAGGCCGTGGCCTCGCGCCGCAGGTTCTGCTGCGCGGCGTGCACACGGGCAAAGGCCCGGGCCAGGCGCAGGAGCATCTCGTCGATGTTGCCCTTGCTCACCGTCAGCGCTGGCGAAAAGCGCAGCACGTCGGCCTGCGGAGCGTTGAGCAGCAAGCCTTCGTGCAAGGCGGCCTGGACCAGCTCGGTGGCGATGTCTTCGCTCAGCTGCAACGCCCAGAGCAGCCCCTGGCCGCGCACCTCGGCCTGACCATAGCGACCCGCCAGACGGCTCAGACCGTCGCGCATGTGCCGCCCTGAATCCTGCACATGTTCGAAGAACCCCGGCTCCAGCACGGTCTGCAGCACCGCCAGGCCCGCCGCACTCATCAGCGCATTGCCATGGTGGCTGCCCTCCAGCTCGCCAGCCTCGGCGCAGCAGGCACTGCCACGGGCCAGCAGGGCCGCCAGTGGTACGCCGCCCCCCAGGCCCTTGCCAAGGGTAAGGATGTCAGCGCGCACGCCATACAACTGTTCGGCGAGCATCGCGCCGCAGCGACCGACGCCAGTCTGCACTTCATCGAGGATCAGCAGGATGCCCAGCTCGCGGCACAGTCGCTCGACACCCTGGAGATACGCCTGGGTCGCCGGAATCACCCCGGCTTCGCCCTGGATCGGTTCGAGCATGATTGCCACGGTGCGCGAATCGACAGCCGCGTGCAGCGCTTCAAGGTCGTTGAACGGCACCTTGCTGAAGCCCGGCAAACCCGGCTCGCAACGGTTGCACGGCGATGGGTCGGAGGCGGACAGCGCGCCCAGGCTGCGGCCATGGCAGCTCTGGCTGGCGGTGATGATGTGATAGGCGCCGTTGCGGTGCAGCTGACCCCATTTGCGCGCCAGCTTGATTGCCCCTTCGCAAGCTTCGGCGCCGCTGTTGAGCAGGTAGGCCTGATCGCTGCCGGTGCTTTCGCACAGGCGATTGACCAGGTTCAACAGGCCACGGTTATGAAAACCCGCCCCCGGATTGATCAACGCCTGCGCCTGGCTGCCCAGGGCTTTGACCAGCACACTGGGGCTGTGGCCGAGGCTGTTGACTGCACAGCCCTGGGTGAAATCCAGATATGCGTGACCTTCGCTGTCCCACAACCATGAGCCTTGGCCGCGGACGAAAACCTGGGGCGCGCGCTCTACCGCCGGCATCAGGTATTCACGCGACAATGCGTCTGCAGGCTGAGTAACGGCAGGTGCGATCTTGCGCTCGGCCACAGCCACAGCCGGGCGGCGCAGGTTGAACAGGTTCATGCGCGCAGCCCCTCGAGCGGCAGGCCAAGCAGACGCGCGGTCCAGTCTTCGACCTGACCGGTGCGCATGCGCTTGATCGCGATATCGCGCCAGCGTGACGAGAGGGCCGGACAATCCACCAGCTTTTTCAAACCTGCATGCTCCAGAGGTTCACGGTAAAAAGTGCGCAGCGCCCAGGCCACGGTCAGGCCCGGATAACTACGTTGAATCAGTTCGAAAGGTTCATCGGCGCTGACAAAACCCGGCTTGAGCACCCGGTAGAACCAGCCACAGCGGCCACTGTCCTGCGCCTGTTGCGGCAGGTTCGGCACGCCCCAGCGATGACTCAGGCGATAGCACGGCGAGCGCGGCTGACTGATCTGCAACAGCGCCCCGCCCCAGCGGAACATGTCCCCCAGGCACACCTGATGTTCATCCAGGCCGTGGGTCGAGAGGTTCTCGCCGAAACCCGGGGCGCGCCAATCGAGCTGTGGATAACGTTGCCGCCACCAGGCGTAGTGCTCGGCCGGGTAATGGTGCAAGGCCCGTTCAGGGCCGGTGTGAAAGCGTGGGTCGCCGTGTTCGTCGCTCCCCAGCCCCTGTGGCCATAACCACAACCGTCTTGCAACCTCCTGCTTATCAATATCAGTCAATAAGCCATGCCCGAGGTTTTTTGCCTTGCCTATGTAAACGCCATCCACATACACGATATTCATCGCGCCTTCTGGCCCTGTAAACCTTGTGAATACGGGATAGACTAGGCTTCTTGCAGGCTAACGGCCATTTGGTTTTTCGAGCATTTTTGATAAGTAATTCTTATGGATTTTCGCCAACTGCGTTATTTCGTCGCGGTGTATGAAGAAGGCCACGTCGGCCGGGCTGCCGAGCGCCTGTCACTGTCGCAACCGGCGCTTTCGCAGCAGATCCGCCAGCTTGAGCAAAACCTCGATGTGAGCCTGTTCGAGCGCGGCAACAAGCGCCTGCTGCCGACCCTGGCCGCGCACACCCTGTACAACCATGCCCTGCCCCTGCTCGACGGCCTGCAGCGGGCTCGCGAGGCGCTGCGCAACTTCAAGGGCCAGGCGTTGCGTACCCTGGCCATTGGCGTACTGCAGACCGTGCGCCCAAGCCTGGTACCGCAGCTGCTCGACCGAGTGCGCAAGGCGCAGCCGCATCTGGTGGTACAGATCTACGAACTGTCGGGCCTGGAGATCGAACGGCGTCTGCTCAACGGCAGCCTGGATATCGGCATCAGCTACCTGCCACCGCGCCAACCGGGCCTGCATGGGCTGCTGTTGTACGAAGATGAACTGCAGTTGGTCATCCCCAACACCCACCCCTTGCGTGAATTCAAGAAGGTCTCGCTCAAGCAGGCTGCCGAGTTACCCATGCTGCTGCTCGGCGAAGAGTTCCAGGTACGGCAGATCTGGCAGTCGCAACTGGCCAACCTCGGCCGGCGGCCGCAGGTACAGGCAGAAATGAACAACATGGGCGGGATTCTCGACAGCCTGGCGCATACCTCGCTGGCGACCGTATTGCCGGGGCGCGCCAAGGAAGTGGTCGAAGATGACCAGGAACTGCTGTGGAAGCCATTGAGCGAACCACGGGTGCCGCTGAAAATTGGCCTGGTGTTCCGCGATGCACAACGCCAGCAAGCGTCGGTGGAGCTGCTGCGCAACCTGCTGGAAGAAGAAGCCGATCCGCGGCAGATCGGGGTGTCGCCGCTGGATGTGCTGGGCTGAGGTTAAATCGCAGGCAAAAGAAAACCCCGCCGAAGCGGGGCTTTGCAGACTGTTTCCCTGACATCCTTTTCGCCCCGCCATCCTGGCAGGAATCCTTCGTGTCCGTGTTCTGTACTTTGCGCTTCCTGCGCTACGTCCATGTGAGAAGATTAACTGTGGATCCAATCTTCCGATAGAGGCGAAAAGTCACCACGTTATGTAAGAGAATGCTTACAAACAACTAACACCCTTAAAACTGTGCCGCATCGAGCAGGTACAGCGATTCGCTACCGGCTTTTACCGAGGTGCTGAGCGAGTGGATACGCGGCAGAAGACGGGCGAAATAGAAGCGTGCAGTGCCCAGCTTGCTGGCATAGAAATCGTCTTCACCTTGCTTGGCCAAGGCCGTACGGGCCATCAACGCCCACATGTAGGCATAAGCGGTATAGCCGAACACCTGCAGGTATTCCACCGAGGCTGCGCCAATTTCGTTCGGGTTGTTCTTGGCCCGATCCAGGACCCAGGCAGTCAGATCGTCAAGATTGTCCAGAGCCGCGTTGAGCGGTTTGACGAACTCGGCCAGGTTGCTGTCGGCACTGGCGGTGAAATGACGGATTTCGTCGGCAAACAGCTTGTACAGCGCCCCTCCGCTACCAACCACCTTGCGGCCCATCAGGTCGAGAGCCTGGATGCCATTGGTGCCTTCGTAGATCTGGGTAATGCGCACGTCGCGCACCAGTTGCTCCTGGCCCCACTCACGGATGTAGCCGTGGCCGCCGAATACCTGCTGGCCGTGTACGGCCGATTCCAGGCCCAGGTCCGTCAGGAACGCCTTGGCCACCGGAGTCAGCAACGCCACTAGCTCTTCGGCGCGTTTGCGCGTGTCGGCGTCTTCGCTGAACTTGGCGGTATCGAGCTGCATCGCCACGTAGGTGGAAAATGCACGACCGCCTTCATTGAGGGCCTTCATGGTCAACAGCATGCGTCGCACATCAGGGTGGACGATGATCGGGTCAGCGACCTTGTCCTTTGCTTGCGGGCCGGTTGGCGCGCGGCTTTGCAGGCGGTCGCGCGCGTATTCAATGGCGTTCTGGTAAGAGCGCTCGGCCGAGGCCAGGCCCTGAATACCCACGCCCAGACGCTCGTAGTTCATCATGGTGAACATCGCCGCCAGGCCCTTGTTCGGCTCGCCGACCAGGTACCCGACCGCCTCATCGAAGTTCATCACGCAGGTGGCCGAGGCCTGGATGCCCATCTTGTGTTCGATCGAGCCACAGGTGGCCGGGTTGCGTGCGCCCAGGCTGCCATCGGCATTGACCATGAACTTCGGCACCAGGAACAGGGAAATACCCTTCGGCCCGGCAGGCGCATCCGGCAGCTTGGCCAGCACCAGATGGATGATGTTTTCGGTGAGGTCGTGTTCGCCACCGGTGATGAAAATCTTGGTGCCACTGACCTTGTAGCTGCCATCGGCCTGAGGGTCGGCCTTGGTGCGGATAATCCCCAGGTCAGTACCGGCGTGCGGCTCGGTCAGGCACATGGAGCCGGCCCAGACACCGGCATACATGTTCGGCAGGTATTTTTCCTTGAGCTCGTCGCTGGCGTGGGCGTTGATCGACAAGCAAGCACCAGCAGTCAGCATCGGGTACAGGCCGAAGGACAGGCTGGAGGAATTGACCATTTCCTCGACCTGGGCCGAGATCACCTTGGGCATGCCCATGCCGCCGTAGGCTGGGTCGCCACCGACGCCAACCCAGCCGCCTTCGGCGTAGGTCTTGTAGGCTTCGATAAAACCGGCCGGAGTGCTCACGGCGCCGTTATCCCAGTGGCAACCTTCTTCATCGCCGCTGCGGCTCAGCGGCGCGATGCTCTTGCTGGTGACCTTGCCGGCTTCTTCCAGCACCGCCAGGGCGGTGTCTTCGTCCACCGCTTCGGCAAGGCCGGGCAACTGCGCCCAGAGCTTGGCGACTTCGAAGACTTCATTGAGGACGAAGCGCATATCGCGCAGGGGCGCTTTATAGTCAGCCATGGCTACCTCTCACACTAGAGTCGGGGACGGCCTACAGGGCCGCATCACTGTTATGAAACCAGTGTAACCGAACAACTTTTGTGACACATAGGGTCATCTGGCGACTATACAGTCTATTTCGGTCACGCCATGCGCACCGCACCACGTTTTGCCTGAACCCCATGGGCCATGACACAGTTGCGCCCGGCGCCCTTGGCGCTGTAGAGGGCCTGGTCGGCGGATTTGAGCACTTCATCGGGTGAACGATGATCGGCCAGGCGCTCACTGGCACCAATACTGATAGTCACCGACACACTGGAAGCCGCCGACGCCCCACGCCGTTGTCGACCCTGCTGGTCGTCCTGGGGGCGGTTGTCCTGGTTGCGCAACTGGATGTTGTAGTTGGCGATCACCTCGCGCACTGCCTCAAGGTGCGGCATACACTCTTCGATAGTTTTGCCGGCAAATACCACGGCGAATTCCTCACCCCCATAGCGATAGGCCCGACCGCCGCCGGTGACCTTGGACAGTTTGCTCGCCACCAGGCGCAGTACCTGGTCACCCACATCGTGGCCATGGGTGTCGTTGAATTTCTTGAAGTGGTCGACGTCAGTCATCGCCAGCACATAGTTGCGCCCCAGGCGCTGCATGCGCTCGTTGAGCGCGCGGCGGCCGGGCAAACCGGTCAGCTCATCACGAAAAGCCATTTGATAGGCCTCGTGGGACACCGCCGCGGCAATCATCAGCATCACCTGGCTGCACATGATGTTCAGGGTGAACGGCAGGATGAAGGTCTTGGGCAGCATCCAGAAGATACCGATCAGGCCGATCACCTGCGCCGCGTGCAAGGGACGCGGTTCACGCAGGTACTGCACCACCAGCAGGATGAAGGCGCAGAGGAACACCGGATAGGCCAGCTGGATCAGGCTCATCCACTGGCCATGCAACGAAGGCCAGCGAATCTCCGCCAGCCAGCTCAACAGCGCTTGGGGAAAACTCTGCTCCAGGCCCAGGGCGACGCTGCCCACAGCCAACAATACGGCGAAACGCGCGACCATGTCCTGGAACAGATGGGTGCGCTCTTGCCAGGCGCCATACAGGGCGAACATCAGCGGCAACAGCAGGCAGACCAGGTGGAACACCACCGCTGCATCTTCTCGCACGCGGCCGTTGTCGCGGTAGAAGTCGGTCTGGGTGTCGAGCAGGAAGTAGGCGATGTACACCGTGAGCATCAGAAACAGTTCACGTTGGCGGCGGTACACGGCGCAGTAGGCGCCGCCGAGCAACAAAACCAAGGTGGGCAGGACATTGAACAGCGACGTGAAAAACACACTGAGGTCTCTCACGTAAGCGGCCGCGAGCCCTGACACCAGCAAACAGACCGATGGCAGGAAGTGGCTCAGGCGTACAGCGGATAAACGAAACAAGGGTAATCTCCGACCCGGCAGATCAATAATGGCATTGTGCCTTAATGTATCGGCAGCGCACATGAATAGATGAATGCACTTGATCGGGATGGCTGGATGGGGTGGGCTGGGTGGGAGCGGGCTTGCCCCGCGATGCGATGTGGCTGACAGAAAGCTATCGCGGGGCAAGCCCGCTCCCACAGGAAGCAAAAGCAAAAAAAAACGCCTGCCGGTGAGGGCAGGCGTTTTTTCTTACAGCCTTTGACTTAGTAGGAGAGACCGAAGTCCTCTTCTTTCATGTCCATCAGGTTGTTGGCGCCCGACAGCATGGTTGCTACGTGGGTGCGGGTACGCGGCAGGATGCGCTGGAAGTAGAAGCGCGCGGTCTGCAGCTTGGCGGTGTAGAAGGCTTCTTCAGTGGTGCCGGCAGCCAGTTTTTCGGCAGCCAGGCGCGCCATGTCAGCCCAGAAGTAGGCCAGGCAGGCATAACCGGAGTACATCAGGTAGTCCACCGAAGCGGCACCGACTTCTTCACGGTCTTTCATCGCGGCCATACCGACCTTCATGGTCAGTTCGCCCCACTCTTTGTTCAGCTGGGCCAGCGGCGCGACGAACTCGCTGATTGCTTCGTTGCCTTCGTTACCCTGGCAGAACTTGTGCACGATCTTGGTGAAGCCCTTGAGCGCTTCGCCCTGGGTCATCAAGACTTTACGGCCGAGCAGGTCCAGCGCCTGGATGCCGGTGGTGCCTTCGTACAGCATCGAGATACGGCTGTCGCGAACGTTCTGCTCCATGCCCCACTCGGCGATGAAGCCGTGGCCGCCATAGATCTGCACGCCGTGGTTGGCCGCTTCGAAGCCGACTTCGGTCATGAATGCCTTGGCGATCGGAGTCATGAAGGCCAGCAGTGCGTCGGCTTTCTTCTTCTCTTCTTCGTCCTGGCTGTACTTGACGATGTCCACCTGCTTGGCGGTGAAGTAGACCATCGCGCGGTTGCCTTCGGCGAACGCCTTCATGGTCAGCAGCATGCGACGTACGTCCGGGTGGACGATGATCGGGTCAGCGGCTTTGTCCGGCGCTTTCGGGCCAGTCAGCGAGCGCATTTGCAGGCGGTCGCGAGCATATTTCAGGCCGCCCTGGAACGCCACTTCAGCGTGGGCCAGGCCTTGCAGCGCGGTACCCAGGCGAGCGGTGTTCATGAAGGTGAACATGCAGTTCAGGCCTTTGTTGGCCGGGCCGATCAGGTAGCCGGTAGCGGCGTCGAAGTTCATCACGCAGGTGGCGTTGCCGTGGATGCCCATCTTGTGTTCGAGGGAGCCACAGGACACGGCGTTGCGCTCACCGACGGTGCCTTCGGCGGTCGGCAGGAACTTCGGCACGATGAACAGCGAGATGCCTTTGGTGCCAGCCGGTGCATCGGGCAGGCGGGCCAGAACGATGTGGACGATGTTGTCGGCCATGTCGTGCTCACCGGCCGAGATGAAGATCTTGGTGCCGGTGACTTTGTACGAACCATCAGCCTGAGGCTCGGCCTTGGTGCGCAGCATACCCAGGTCGGTACCGCAGTGTGGCTCGGTCAGGCACATGGTGCCGGTCCACTCGCCGGAAACCAGCTTGGTCAGGTAGGTCTCCTGCTGCTCGGCGGTGCCGTGCTCGGAGATGGTGTTCATCGCGCCGTGGGACAGGCCAGGGTACATGCCCCAGGACCAGTTCGACTCGCCGACCATTTCGCTGACCGCCAGGCCCAGCGACTCAGGCAGGCCCTGACCGCCGTGCTCGACGTCATGGGCCAGGCTCGGCCAGCCACCTTCGACGAACTGCTTGTAGGCTTCCTTGAAGCCGGTCGGGGTTTTAACGCCCGATTCGCTCCAGGTGCAGCCTTCCAGGTCGCCGACACGGTTCAGCGGGGCCAGTACCTGTTCACAAAACTTGGCGCCTTCCTCGAGGATGGCGTCAACCATGTCCGGGGTGGCGTCCTGGCAAGCCGGCAGGCTCTGATAATGCGCTTCGTAGCCGAGCAGCTCGTCACGAACGAAGCGAATATCACGCAAGGGGGCTTTGTAATCAGGCATAGCGATGAACCTCTGCTGATGAATCCTGGATAGGGAGACCGCGATATACCGACCAGCTCTAGGCGGCTTTCGGTCAAACAGTTGTTTGAAACATACGTTTACGCCGAAAACTTGTCAAGCATCAAGCAGAGGGCAGTTCGGCCATGCCAGACTGCGCGATTGCCTTGGCAAAATGCCCGGCAAACGCGCAGCCGAACGCCGGCCAACAAGGCCAAAGCGCTGATACATAAAGACTAGTTGAAGGCTCGCGAAGGGCGAGCCGAAGGGGGTCAGGCGTAGGTGTCGATCAGGGTGCCGAGCATTTCGTCCGATGCTTTGGCCACTTTGACACCGAGTTCGACCTGATGCTTGCCCAGCGCCATCTCGACACTGCTGGTGGCCAGGTCCATCTGCTGGCTGCGGTCGACCGCGCGCAGGCGCTCGGCCTGATAGTCACTGGACTGGCTGGTGGCGGCACGCTCGACGGTGGTGTTGGCGATCTGGCTGGCGGCCTGATCGACGCGGTTTTGCCCAGCGTTAATGGCACCGAGCCCTGCGTAGTATGCTGAACTGCCCGAGATTTCCATGTCGAAACTCCATGACACTAAAAGCGAACGGCCTCTATTGAAGCAGACTTGCTGGCAAAAGACCCGTTGAAAACACTAATGGCACTTTGCCTTATGATAGACCAGTCTCAGTCCAGCAGGTCCAGTTGCAGGTACGCAGCCACGGTTTCGGCGCTGACCTGCTTGAGCTTGGGCACCCGCCCCAGGCACGGCGCCGGTAAACGCTCGGCGAGGCTGGCGAGGTTTTCTTCCAGCCGCGAGGTGCGTGGATCGACGATGTTGGCGACCCATCCGGCCAGTTGCAGGCCATCGCGAGCGATGGCTTCGGCCGTGAGCAAGGCGTGGTTGATACACCCCAGGCGCACACCGACCACTAGAATTACCGGCAGCTTCAGGGCAACGGCCAGGTCTGACAGGTTGGCTTCACCAGATAGCGGCACGCGCCAGCCTCCAGCCCCTTCGATCAGAGTGAAATCCGCCTCTTTGGCCAACACCTCGCGCATCGGCGTCAACAAGGCCTGAACACTCAGGGCGACACCGGCTTCCCGCGCAGCCAGGTGCGGAGCAATGGCCGGTTCGAAAGCGAACGGATTGACCTGTTCGTAGGGCAACTTGAGCGAACTTTCGGCGATCAGCGCCATGGCATCGGCATTGCGCAGGCCCTTGCTGCTGACCTCACAGCCCGAGGCCACGGGCTTGGCACCCAAGGTGCTGAACCCGGCCAGGTGCGCGGCATGCAGAAGGCCGGCGGCAATGGTGGTCTTGCCGACATCGGTGTCGGTCCCTGCAATGAAATAGGCCCGGCTCATCTCACTCCCCTTCTACCGGCGGCTTTTGCAGTACACCGTAGACCACCTGATAGGTAGCCGGTAGTCCCTGAGGCTGACGGAAGCGTTCGTAGGCCTGCAACAGGCCCTGCATTCGTGCCCGTCCGGTAAGCCCGGCGGGGCGCCCCGGATTAAGGTTGTGGGCGCCGAGGGCCTTGAGTTCGTGGGTCAGGCTGCGCACGTCCGGGTAGTGCAATACATGGGGCCGAGCCTGCAGGCCGAGCACCTTCAGCTCGCTTTCGCCGCACAGGCGTTGATAGTCCTCAAGGCGCCGGAAGCGGTTGACATGCACCAGGCCGTCGACCGCCTGCCAGCTTTCGCGCAGCTCATGCAGGGTGCCGACGCAGAGACTGGCGAAGGCCAGCACGCCGCCCGGCTGCAGAACGCGTCGGGCCTCGCTGAGCACGGCGCGAAAATCGCCGCACCATTGCACCGCCAGGCTGGTGAAGATCAGCTCGACACTGGCGTCCCGCAGCGGCAAACGCTCGGCATCGCCAGCCACATGGTGGTGCGCCCCGCCCTGCTCCCGGGCGTGCAGGAGCATGCCTTCGGCAATATCCAAGGCAACACCGGCAGCCTGGGGAAAACGGCGGTTCAGAGCGCGGCTGAAGTAGCCGGTACCGCTGCCCAGGTCCAGCCAGCGTTGCGGCTCGAATGCACCGGGCAACTGCTCAAGCAGTGCATTGCCCACCGCGCGCTGCAGTTCGGCGACGCTGTCGTAGCTGGCGGCAGCGCGGGAGAACGACGCTGCGACCTGACGTTTATCGGGCAAGGCGCCGGGCAGGCCCGGCAGGGAAAGATCAGTCATCGTCACTCTCATGTACAAAGGCCTTGATTGCCGCCGCCAACTCATGAGGTGTTTCCATCACAAAACCATGAGCACTGTCTTCCAGCAGCCCGACTTCCACGTCGGGCAGTATTTCCAGCAACTCGCCGGCGACCTCCGCCGGTACCAGCCCATCCCGCCCGGCAAACAGGTGCAATTGCGGACCGCCATAACGCTGCAGGGCTGCACGCGTATCGAGCTGGCCAAGGACTTCGAGCCCCGCCACCAACTGCTCCGGAGCGGGAGCAGGCATCCCGGCGCTGAGCAGGCGGGCCAGGCTGCGCGGCTCTTCGGCGCCCTGGCTGCACAGCGAAACGAAGCGCTTGAGGGTGACCTGGGTGTGATAGCGGCAACCTTCGAGGAAGGTCTGGAAGGTATCCAGCGCCATGCCGTGCGGCCAGTCCGGGCGGCTGACAAAACTGAGGTTGCTGCCCAGGGTGATCAACCCATGGCAGTCATCGCCGCGCCGTGCAGCCAGTTCGGCGGCGAGCATGCCGCCCAGCGACCAGCCGCCCAGCCAGGCATTGCGCGGCAACTGCCGATCGAGCTTGTCGAGCCAGTCCTCGGGGTTGCTGGACACCAGGCTGGGCAACGCCTGGATTTCGACCCGCAAGCCAGGGTCGATGGCCCGCAGGGTCGCCACCAGCGGTTGCAAGGCGGAACTGCCCAGGCCCCAGCCTGGCAACAGGATCAAATGATTACGCATCTGCAGGCTCCAGCAGCGGATAACAGTCAGCCAGTGCATTCAACAATAGCTGCACCTGCGCCGGGCTGTGCGCCGCACTCAGGGTCACGCGCAGGCGCGCGCTGCCGGTGGGTACCGTTGGCGGGCGGATCGCGGTCACCAGCAGGCCGCGCTCGCGGAGCATCTGCGACAGGCGCAAGGCCCGCGCGCTGTCGCCGATCAGGATCGGCTGGATCGGCGTGAAGCTGTCCAACAGTTGCAGGCCGATCTGCTCGGCGCCGCTGCGAAACTGCTGAATCAACGCCGCCAGGTGCTCACGGCGCCAGTGTTCGCTGCGCAGCAACTCCAGGCTGCGCAGGGTGGCGCAGGCCAGGGCCGGTGGCTGGCTGGTGGTATAGATGTAGGGCCGGGCGAACTGGATCAGGCATTCGATCAGCTCTTCGCTGCCAGCGACAAAAGCACCTGCGGTGCCACAGGCTTTGCCCAGGGTGCCAATCAGGACCGGCACCTGTTCGAGGCTCAGGCCGAAATGCTCGACGATGCCGCCACCGTTGCGTCCCAGGGTGCCGAGGCCATGGGCATCGTCGACCATCAGCCAGGCGTCGCGGGCATTGGCCACCGCAGCCAGGGCTGGCAAATCGGCCAGGTCGCCGTCCATGCTGAACACGCCGTCAGTCACCACCAGGGTATTGCCGACGGCCTTGTCCAGGCGGCTGGCCAGGCTCACGGCATCGTTGTGCAGGTAGCGGTTGAAACGTGCACCGCTGAGCAGGCCGGCATCCAGCAACGAGGCATGGTTGAGACGGTCCTGCAGCACCGTGTCGCCCTGCCCGACCAGTGCGGTCAACGCACCGAGGTTGGCCATGTAGCCAGTAGAAAAAAGCAGCGCCCGCGGCCGCCCGGTCAGCTCGGCCAGGGCTTCTTCTACCGCGTGATGGGGGCTGCTGTGGCCTATCACCAGGTGCGAGGCACCGCCGCCGACCCCCCAGCGCTCGGCACCGGCGCGCCAGGCGGCGATCACTTCCGGGTGATTGGCCAGGCCCAGGTAATCGTTGCTGCAAAACGCCAGCAACGGCTGGCCGTCGACCACCACTTCAGGGCCCTGCGGGCTTTGCAGCAGCGGCCGCTGACGGTACAAGTCAGCTGCGCGGCGTTGCTCCAGCCGCGCGCGAAGATCAAAAGCCATGGCTGCCTCAGGCCGAGGCGGCGTTGTAGAACAGCTCGCTGCTCTTCTGTTCCACCAGGGCCTGTTCGATGGCGGCCTGATGGACTTCGTCGGCGTGCTCTTCACGGGCTTCGGGCTGGATACCCAGGCGCGCGAACAGCTGCATGTCCTTGTCGGCTTGCGGGTTGGCGGTGGTCAGCAGTTTCTCGCCGTAGAAGATCGAGTTGGCGCCAGCAAAGAACGCCAGGGCCTGCATCTGCTCGTTCATCGCTTCACGGCCAGCGGACAGCCGCACGTGGGACTTGGGCATGAGGATCCGGGCCACGGCGAGCATACGGATGAAGTCGAACGGGTCGACTTCTTCGGCGTTCTCCAGCGGGGTTCCGGCGACTTTCACCAGCATGTTGATCGGTACCGACTCCGGGTGCTCCGGCAGGTTGGCCAGCTGGATCAGCAGGCCTGCGCGGTCGTCCAGCGACTCGCCCATGCCGAGGATACCGCCCGAGCAGATCTTCATTCCGGCATCACGCACATAGGCCAGGGTCTGCAGGCGATCGCTGTAGGTGCGGGTGGTGATGATGCTGCCGTAGAACTCCGGCGAGGTGTCGAGGTTGTGGTTGTAGTAGTCAAGCCCGGCCTCGGCCAGCGCCTGGGTTTGCTCCAGGTCGAGCTTGCCGAGGGTCATGCAGGTTTCCAGGCCCATGGCCTTGACCCCTTTGACCATCTGCAGCACGTAGGGCATGTCTTTGGCGGACGGATGCTTCCACGCCGCCCCCATGCAGAAGCGGGTCGAGCCGATGGCCTTGGCCCGGGCTGCCTCTTCGAGGACCTTCTGCACTTCCATCAGCTTCTGTTTTTCCAGCCCGGTGTTGTAGTGGCCGGACTGCGGACAATATTTACAATCTTCCGGGCAGGCGCCGGTCTTGATCGACAGCAGGGTCGAGACCTGCACGCGGTTGGCGTCGAAATGCGCGCGGTGCACGGTTTGCGCCTGGAACAGCAAGTCATTGAACGGCTGCTGGAACAGGGCTTTGACCTCGGCCAGGGACCAGTCGTGACGTGTTGTTGCAGTTGTGCTGGCGCTCATCGGCGATTCCTTGTTTAGGCTTGTACTGGCGCCGGCACAGGAAACCCCGCCAGCGCATCACGGATAGCTCGCATAGTTAAGGAAGGCTGATGCACTGTCAACCACAACTCAAAACACTGGTTTACAATTGGCTATTTAATAACCATACATGCCTACTCTGCAATGAAGCGGCCGAGCAGCCCTACCCCCTGTGCGTCGCCTGCGAAAGCGAACTGCCCTGGCTGGATGATCGCTGCCAGGTGTGTGCCCTGCCGTTGCCCATGCATGGCCTGGTCTGCGGCCAGTGCAGCCGGCGCCCGCCGGCCTTCTATCGGGTCGAGGCGCCCTGGCATTACGGGTTTCCGGTCGATGCGCTGGTTACCCGCTTCAAGCACAACAGCCAGTGGCCGCTGGGCCGCCTGCTCGCGCAACTGCTCGGGCGCTGGTTGATCCACCGCTTTGACGAAGGGCTACCGCGCCCGGCCTTGTTGCTGCCGGTACCGCTGTCACGGCGGCGTTTGCGTCAACGCGGCTACAACCAGGCGGGCATGCTGGGCAACTGGCTGGCGCAACAGCTGGGTATAAGCTGCAGCGAACAGGTACTCACTCGCACCCTCGATACCCCGGCCCAGCAAGGCCTCAAGGCCAAGGCACGCAAACGCAACCTGCGCCAGGCCTTCGCCGTGCACGACAGCAGCCTGATTGCCGGGCGTCATGTAGCGCTGGTGGATGACGTACTGACCACTGGCGCCACTGCCCAGGCATTGGCCAGCCTGCTGCTCAAGGCGGGTGCCCGACGGGTCGATGTCTATTGTCTCGCACGCACCGCCAAGCCCGGCAGCGCTTGACTTGAACGCGGGGTGCGGGCACTTTCGGGCTGTTTCCTTTCAGGTGCCCGTTACCGCTTATGTCTCTGCCTGCCCTGCTCACCCAGCACATCGTCCGCCGCCCGCAGCGTATTGCCTTGCTGCAACACATTGCCGAACAAGGTTCGATCACCCGTGCGGCAAAAAGCGCCGGCATGAGTTACAAGGCGGCCTGGGATGCAATCGACGAACTCAACAACCTGGCGGCCAGCCCGCTGGTCGAGCGCAGTGTTGGCGGTCGCGGTGGTGGTGGAGCAAAACTGTCTGCCGAAGGCCAACGGGTGCTGCGTCTGTACCAGCGCTTGCAGGCCCTGCAGGCGCAGATCCTTGAAGCCGCCGAGGACGCCAGCGATCTCGACCTGCTCGGCCGCCTGATGCTGCGCACCAGCGCGCGCAACCAGCTGCACGGGCGCATCAGCTCGATTGAAGCCCAGGGCCGCTATGACCGCATCAGCCTGACCCTGGCGGGCGAACTGCGCATTGATGCCGAGATCACCCACGACAGCACCGGCCGCCTGGAACTGACCCCCGGTACCGCCGTCGTGGCGCTGATCAAGGCTGGCTGGCTCGAGTTGCTGGGCCTCGACCAACAGCCTGCCGAGGGCTACAACTGTTTGCCGGTCAAGGTCGATGCCTTGCTTGATGACGCCGAAGGCCCCACCGAAGTGCGTCTGGCACTGGCCAGCGGGCAAACCCTTTGCGCCTTCGCTGAAGCACACTGGCTGAAGGACCATCAGGTCGTTGTAGGCAGCAACTTGCAAGTGCAATTCCAACCTTCCTACGTGCTTCTCGGAACTCCTCTATAAAACTGCCACAAAACCGTCATGCACCCTGACTAAGGTGACTGCCAAACCCGCAGGAAGCCTGTCATGCACCTATTAGAAGAACATCAGCCAACCGACCTTGAACACCTGACCCGTCTCAGCCGCCGCCGCTTCATCGGCGCCGGCGCCTTGTGCGGCGCGGCGCTGTTTCTCGGTGGCAATCTGCTCAGCCGCAGCGTACTGGCGGCCAGCGTCAGCGCCGGCGGCAGCAGCCTGCTGGGCTTTGCCAGCATCCCCGCCGCCACCGCCGACAGCATCAGCCTGCCGCCAGGCTACAAGGCCCGGGTACTGATCAGTTGGGGCCAACCGCTGCATGCCGACGCCCCGGCCTTCGACCCTTCCGGCAATGGCAGCGCCCTGGCCCAGGAACTGCAGTTCGGTGACCACAACGACGGCATGAGCCTGTTTCCCTTCCCCGGCGACGACGACCGCGCCTTGATGGCGATCAACAACGAGTACACCAACTACCGCTACCTGTTCAGCCATGGCGGCAAGCCGGCCTCTGCTGAAGAGGTGCACAAGGCCCAGGCCGCCGAAGGGGTGTCGGTGATCGAAGTGCAGCGCCGTGATGGCCAGTGGCAGTTCGTCCAGGACTCACCCTACAACCGGCGTATCCATGGCAACACACCCATAAGCCTGAATGGCCCGGCCGCCGGCGATGCACTGCTCAGAACCGCGGCCGACAACAGCGGGCGCAAGGCGCTGGGCACCTTCCAGAACTGCGCCAACGGCAAGACGCCGTGGGGTACTTACCTGACCTGCGAAGAGAACTTCACCGACTGCTTCGGCAGCAGCGATTCATCCCAGGCCTTCGACGCCGCACAGAAGCGCTACGGTGCCTCGCTCACCGGCAAGGAGGTCGACTGGCACCAGCACGACCCGCGCTTCGACCTGGCCAAGAACCCCAACGAACTGAACCGTCATGGCTGGGTGGTGGAAATCGATCCGTTCGATCCGCAATCGACTCCAGTCAAACGCACCGCCCTGGGCCGTTTCAAGCACGAGAACGCCGCTCTGGCCGAAACCCGCGACGGCCGCGCGGTGGTGTACATGGGCGACGATGAGCGTGGCGAGTTCATCTACAAGTTCATCAGCCGCGATCGCATCGACCACAAGAACGCCAACGCCAACCGCAACCTGCTGGACCACGGCACCTTGTATGTGGCGCGCTTCGACGATGGCGACCATAACCTTGATCATCCGCGCGGCAAGGGCCAATGGCTGGAGCTGACCCATGGCAAGAACGGCCTCAACGCCGCCAACGGTTTTGCCAGCCAGGCCCAGGTACTGATCCATGCGCGCCTGGCCGCCAGCCACCTCAAGGCCACGCGCATGGACCGCCCGGAGTGGATCGTGGTCAGCCCCAGGGACGGCCAGGTCTATTGCACCCTGACCAACAACGTCAAACGCGGTGAAGAAGGCCAGCCAGTCGGCGGCCCCAACCCGCGCGAGAAGAACGTCTACGGGCAGATCCTGCGCTGGCGCGAAAGCGCCGATGACCATGGCGCGATGAGCTTCGACTGGGACCTGTTTGTAGTAGCGGGTAATCCGGCCGTGCATGCCGGTGATGCCAAGGCAGGTTCCGCCAACATCACCCCACAGAACATGTTCAACAGCCCTGATGGCCTGGGCTTCGATGCCGATGGCCGCTTGTGGATCCTGACTGACGGCGATTACAGCAACAATGGTGACTTTGCCGGCATGGGCAACAACCAGATGCTCTGCGCCGACCCGGCCAGTGGTGAGATCCGCCGCTTCATGGTCGGGCCGGTGGCGTGCGAAGTGACGGGGATCGCCTTTGCTCCGGATCAGCGCACCTTGTTCGTCGGTATTCAGCATCCGGGGGAAACCGGTGGCTCGACCTTTCCCGAGCACCTGCCCGACGGCAAGCCGCGCTCCTCGGTGATGGCGATCAGCAGGGAGGATGGCGGGATCGTTGGGGGTTGAGTCTGTGCAGCCCAATCTGTAGGAGCGGCGATGCGGCGACCCGACGTACCCCGCGATGACCCCAGTGCAGACGGCACATCAGGTGGTGTCTGCATCGCGGGGCAAGCCCGCTCCCACACGAGCCGCCGATGTGCGATACCATGCAGGGAACCGCACAGCAGGAGCGAGCATGTCCCACCCCTTTGAAACACTCACCCCCGACCTGGTCCTCGACGCCGTGGAAAGCATCGGCTTTCTCAGCGACGCCCGGGTGCTGGCACTGAACAGCTACGAGAACCGGGTCTACCAGGTGGGTATCGAAGGGGCTGAACCACTGATCGCCAAGTTCTACCGCCCGGACCGCTGGACCGACGCGGCGATCCTCGAGGAGCACAGCTTTACCGCTGAACTGGCCGAATGCGAAGTGCCGGTGGTCGCGCCACTTGTCCACAACGACAAGACCCTGTTCGAACACAGCGGCTTTCGCTTCACCCTGTTCCCGCGCCGCGGTGGCCGTGCACCAGAGCCGGGCAACCTCGATCAGCTGTATCGCCTTGGGCAACTGCTCGGCCGTCTGCATGGGGTCGGCGCCACCCGCCCGTTCGAGCACCGTGAAGCACTGGCCGTGGATAACTTCGGCCACGCCTCGCTCAATACCCTGCTCGAAGGCAACTTCATCCCCAAAAGCCTGCTGCCAGCCTTCGAGTCGGTGGCCCGCGACCTGCTCAAGCGGGTCGAGGCGGTTTACGCCAGCACCCCGCACCAGGTCATTCGCCTGCACGGCGACTGCCACCCGGGCAACATGATGTGCCGCGACGAGGTGTCCCACATCGTCGACCTCGATGACTGCCGCACGGGCCCGGCGGTGCAGGATTTGTGGATGATGCTTGCCGGCGATCGCCACGAGCGCCTGGGCCAGTTGGCCGAGCTGATGGATGGCTACAACGAGTTCCACGATTTTGATCCGCGCGAGCTGGCCCTGATCGAACCCCTGCGCGCCCTGCGCCTGTTGCACTACAGTGCCTGGCTGGCCCGGCGCTGGGACGACCCGGCGTTCCCGCGCAGCTTCCCCTGGTTCGGCCAGGAGCGTTACTGGGGCGACCAGATCCTCGCCCTGCGTGAGCAAATGGCGGCACTGGATGAAGAACCGCTGAAATTGTTCTGAAGCGTGCGCGAGTCTGTCTACAATAGCCCCCTGCTTTTAGATAGCTGCCTAAGCAAGGAATCTGCATGCACGCCGCCAACCCGCGCCGCGGGTACATCCTGGGCCTGAGCGCCTACATCATCTGGGGTTTGTTCCCGCTCTACTTCAAAGCGCTGCAAAGCGTTCCCGCCGTGGAAATCATCGTCCACCGGGTGCTCTGGTCAGCCCTGTTCGGCTCGTTGCTGCTACTGGTCTGGAAACATCCTGGCTGGTTGCGCGAGCTGCGCGACAACCCCAAACGCCTGGCAATCCTGGCCCTGAGTGGCTCGCTGATCGCCGGCAACTGGCTGACCTACGTGTGGTCGGTCAACAACGGGCGCATGCTCGAAGCCAGCCTGGGCTACTACATCAATCCATTGGTCAATGTGTTGCTGGGCATGCTCTTGCTCGGTGAGCGCCTGCGCCGCCTGCAGTGGGTAGCCGTGGGCCTGGCTGCACTCGGGGTGGCCCAGCAGGTCTGGCAGGTCGGCAGCCTGCCCTGGGTATCGCTGGTGCTGGCACTGAGCTTCGGCTTCTACGGCCTGATCCGCAAACAGGCGCCGGTCGCCGCCCTGCCCGGGCTGGTGGTGGAAACCTGGATGCTGGTACCGCTGGCCATCGGCTGGATGCTGCTCAACCCCATGGCCCATAGCGCCCAGGCGAGCTTCTACACCAGCAGCGAAGCCCTGTGGCTGATAGCCGCCGGACCGGTGACACTGGTGCCACTTGTGTGTTTCAACGCCGCCGCCCGGCATCTGCCTTACACCACCCTGGGCTTCCTGCAATACCTGGCGCCTACCCTGGTACTGCTGCAGGCGGTGTGGCTGTTTGGCGAGCATCTGTCGAGCAGCACCCTGGTGGCCTTCATGTTCATCTGGGCGGGCCTGGCGCTGTACAGCGTGGATGCCTGGCTGAGCCTGCGCCGGCGCAGCTGATCAAAAAACGTACAAAGCCATGCAGGCCACGCAATTAGTGGCCTGCAGCGACATCTCCCAAGGTTATCCACAGGCGCATCCCCGATAAACCGGGATAACTAATCCTCAGGGCGCAGGTTCAATTCCACCATCAGGTCGTCGGCCAACGCCTCCAGTTTGCCCTGCAAGACATCCAGCGACAGTGTCAGCGGCACGGCCAGCAAGGCATCGGCATGAAACAGCGGCTCGCTGCTCATCGGCGCCGGGCGCACCTCGGTGGTCAGGCGCTCGACGTTGACGCCCTGGTCGGCCAGCAAGCGGGTAATGTCGCGGACGATACCCGGGCGGTCATTGCCCACCAGTTCCATGGCGATCGGCTTCCAGGTGCAGGACGGCTCGATGCCGCTTTCGGCGATCAGCACACGAATGTCGTACTTGCCCAGGGCCTGCAGCGCCTCGACCAGCTCATCGTAGGACTCGGCCGGCACCGCCACCTTGAGAATGCCGGCAAATTGCCCGGCCATCCGCGACATGCGGCTCTCCAACCAGTTACCGTTATGCTCGGCAATACATTCAGCGATACGCTCGACCTGCCCGGCCTTATCGGGGGCGATCACTGTCAATACGAGATGATCCACGCGGCAACCCTCTGCTTTTAACGTTCAGCCCCGAAATCAAAGGGCGCGGAGAAAGTATAGGCAAGGCGCGGCAACCTGCCGCAGGAGCTTCGAATGACTAATCGTGTACTGTTTCAAGATTTATCTGGAACAATCTGCCGGTTTTTTGAGAACATACCGATTCCCAGCGTGACCCTATGCGACCAATTGGTCGCAGAACGACGTATTTAGTCTAATTTTCACAACCGCAGCGCATCATGTAGTATGCCGCAGCGCGGACTACAAAACGTTGGATCGATGTCTGCCAAGGCGCCTGTGAAAATACGCCAACGCCCGCCAGCCTGTCTGGCAGGCCGCACCCAGCCGCCCGCGAGGGCATGTTCTGGTGCCGTGTTTAGAGAAGCGCGCAAGGCTTAAATAGAAGAGCTGAATAGCTGAGCAGAGTGAGGCAAGCAATGACTGAACACGTTCAAGTCGGTGGCCTTCAGGTCGCCAAAGTCCTGTTCGACTTCGTGAACAACGAAGCCATTCCCGGAACCGGCGTCAACGCCGAACAATTCTGGGTGGGTGCGGAAAAGATCATCAACGACCTCGCTCCAAAGAACAAAGCACTGCTGGCCAAACGTGACGCACTGCAGGCGCAGATCGACGCCTGGCACCAGGCGCGCAAAGGCCAGGCTCACGATGCCGTGGCTTACAAAGCCTTCCTTCAGGACATCGGTTACCTGCTGCCAGAAGCGGCAGACTTCCAGGCCTCGACCCAGAACGTCGACGACGAAATCGCTCGCATGGCCGGCCCGCAGCTGGTGGTGCCGGTCATGAACGCCCGCTTTGCCCTGAACGCCTCCAACGCCCGTTGGGGTTCGCTGTACGACGCGCTGTATGGCACCGACGCCATCAGCGAAGCCGGCGGCGCGGAGAAAGGCAAAGGCTACAACAAGGTTCGCGGCGACAAGGTAATTGCCTTCGCCCGTGCCTTCCTCGACGAATCGGCGCCACTGGCTGCTGGTTCCCATGTCGATTCCAGCGCTTACCGCATCGAAGACGGCAAGCTGGTGGTCGCCCTCAAGGGTGGCAGCAACAGCGGCCTGCGCGATGACGCCCAGCTGATCGGTTACCAGGGCGACGCCTCGGCGCCGACCGCGATCCTGCTCAAGCACAACGGCCTGCACTTCGAAATCCAGATCGACGCCAGCACCCCGGTCGGCCAGACCGATGCCGCCGGTGTCAAAGACGTGCTGATGGAAGCCGCCCTGACCACCATCATGGACTGCGAAGACTCGGTCGCTGCCGTCGATGCCGACGACAAAGTGGTGATCTACCGCAACTGGCTGGGCCTGATGAAAGGCGACCTGGCCGAAAGCGTCAGCAAAGGTGGCCAGACCTTCACCCGGACCATGAACCCGGACCGCGAGTACACCGCGCCAAACGGTGGCTCGGTCAGCCTGCACGGCCGTTCGCTGCTGTTCGTGCGCAACGTCGGTCACCTGATGACCATCGATGCCATCCTCGACAAGGACGGCAACGAAGTGCCGGAAGGCATCCTCGATGGCCTGGTCACCAGCCTGGCTTCGATCCACAACCTCAACGGCAATACCAGCCGCAAGAACAGCCGCACCGGCTCCATGTACATCGTCAAACCGAAGATGCATGGCCCGGAAGAAGCAGCGTTCACCAACGAACTGTTCGGCCGTATCGAAGATGCCCTGGGCCTCAAGCGCAACACCCTGAAGGTCGGCATCATGGACGAGGAGCGCCGCACCACGGTCAACCTCAAGGCCTGCATCAAAGCTGCCAGTGAGCGCGTGGTGTTCATCAACACCGGCTTCCTCGACCGTACCGGTGACGAGATCCATACCTCCATGGAAGCCGGCGCCGTGGTGCGCAAAGGTGCCATGAAGACCCAGAAGTGGATCGGCGCCTACGAGAACTCCAACGTCGACATCGGCCTGGCCACCGGCCTGCAAGGCCGCGCCCAGATCGGTAAAGGCATGTGGGCCATGCCGGACCTGATGGCCGACATGCTCGAGCAGAAGATCGCTCACCCGCTGGCCGGTGCCAACACCGCCTGGGTGCCATCGCCGACGGCCGCAGCGCTGCACGCCCTGCACTACCACAAGGTTGACGTGTTCGCCCGTCAGGCGGAACTGGCCAAGCGCGCACCGGCCTCGGTCGATGACATCCTGACCATCCCGCTGGCGGCCGACACGAACTGGTCGGACGAAGAAAAACGCAACGAGCTGGACAACAACGCCCAGGGCATCCTTGGTTATGTCGTGCGCTGGATCGACCAGGGTGTCGGTTGCTCGAAAGTGCCGGACATCAACGATGTCGGCCTGATGGAAGACCGCGCCACCCTGCGGATTTCCGCGCAGTTGCTGGCCAACTGGCTGCGTCACGGCGTGGTCAGCGAAGCGCAGATCCTCGAAAGCCTCAAGCGCATGGCGCCGGTGGTCGACAAGCAGAACGCCAACGACCCGCTGTACCGCCCGCTGGCACCGGACTTCGACAACAACATCGCCTTCCAGGCGGCGGTCGAACTGGTCGTCGAAGGCACCAAGCAACCGAACGGTTACACCGAGCCGGTGCTGCATCGTCGTCGTCGTGAGTTCAAGGCCAGGAACGGCCTGTAGCATCCTCGGGGGCTGCTTTGCAGCCCCATCGCCGGCAAGCCAGCTCCCACAGGGTCGGTGAATGCAGTACCTGTGGGAGCTGGCTTGCCAGCGATGAGGCCAGACCTGCCTAAGAAATCCCCAGCTCCCTGTGCACCAACTCCACCAGTTTGTCCAGATCGATCGGCTTGAGCAGAAAGTCGACAACGCTCAAGTGCATCGCCTCGATGGCGTCCTGCACATCCGCAGCCCCTGACACGATGATGATCGGCATCGCCGCGCGCTCCGATTCGCGTATGTGTCGAATCAGCTCAAGACCACCGAAAGCGCCCATGCGCAGGTCGGTGATCACCAGGCCAATACCCCGCTCCTTGACCAGGCACTCCAGCGCCTGCTTGCCGCTGCTCGCGGTCAGGCACTTGATACGCTTGGAGCTCAGGTACCTGGCCAGGGCTTCGCGGGCCACACGGTTGTCATCAACGATCAATACCTTCAGCGGCGCAGCCGGTGGCGCCGTTACCGATGCCAGCGCCTCACGCTCGTCCTCGCTCAGTATGTCTTCATGGTCGGACATGGCTGCCTCATCATCAATGACCTGCAAAATGTCCTGTGAATCAGTTCAGACTGCATTCAGATTACTTGCAAACTGCCTTTCGTCGGGTAATTGACACATGACGCACTGCTTCAACACCCTGACGCGGTTTATAGACTTACGTCCAATGGGCACTGAGCACCCCGCGACCGACCATGAAGGTCGAAAACAACAAGGTCGATGATCACAGCTCGACACAAAGACGCGGTAATGCTCATGAGCAAAATGGACGCCTTCGCCCAGGCAGGAAAATCTGCAGTGATGCAGAACATCCAGGGGACCATGCAATTCTTGCAACGCTTTCCACCCTTCAATCAGATGGAGAATGCCCACCTGGCGTTTCTCGTCGAACAGTGCCAGCTGCGCTTCTATGCGGCCAATGACAGCATCATCAAGCCCGCTGACGGCCCGGTCGAGCACTTCTACATCGTCAAGCAAGGCCGTGTGGTCGGTGAGCGTCAGCACGTGACCCGCCCGGGCACCGAAACCACCTTCGAGATCACCAGCGGCGAGTGTTTCCCCCTCGCCGCCTTGCTCGGCGAACGGGCTACCCGCACCGAACACCTGGCAGGCGAAGACACCTTCTGCCTGCAATTGAACAAGGCCGCGTTCATCCGCCTGTTCACCCTCTCCGAAGCCTTCCGTGACTTCGCCCTGCGCGGGGTCAGCAGCCTGCTCGACCAGGTCAACCAGCAGGTCCAGCGTCGCGCCGTGGAAACCCTCGGCAACCAGTATTCGCTGAACACCCGCTTGGGCGAGCTGGCCATGCGTCATCCGGTGGTCTGCGATCCGGCTACGCCGCTGCGTGAAGCGGTGCGCCTGATGCACGAGCAGCAGGTCGGCAGCATTGTCATTGTCGACGAGCAGCGCTTTCCCATCGGCATCTTCACCCTGCGCGACCTGCGCCAGGTGGTGGCCGATGCCAGCGCCGACTTCGCCCAGCCGATCAGCCGGCACATGACCGCCTCGCCCTTCTACCTGAGCCCGCAAGCCAGTGCCTTCGATGCCGCCATCGCCATGACCGAGCGGCATATTGCCCACGTCTGCCTGGTCGAAGAGCGGCGCTTGTGTGGCGTGGTGTCGGAGCGAGACCTGTTCTCCCTGCAACGGGTTGACCTGGTGCACCTGGCGCGCACCATCCGCCACGCCAGCCGGGTCGAAAACCTGGTGTCACTGCGCGGCGAAATCAGCCAGTTGGTCGAGCGCATGCTGGCCCATGGCGCCTCGTCGACACAGATTACCCAGATCATTACCCTGCTCAACGACCACACCGTGTGCCGGGTGATCGAGCTGGCCATCGAAGACAAGGGCGACCCGGGCGTGCCGTTCAGCTGGCTGTGCTTCGGCAGTGAAGGCCGGCGTGAACAGACCCTGCACACCGACCAGGACAACGGCATCATTTTCGAAGCCCGCGATGCCGCCCATGCCGCCGAGATTCGCGGCCGCCTGCTGCCGCTGGCCCAGCACATCAACCAGGGCCTGGCGCAATGCGGCTTCAGCCTGTGCAAGGGCAACATCATGGCCGGCAACCCCGAGCTGTGCCTGTCCCGCGCCGAATGGGCAAGGCGCTTTGCCGCCTTCATTCGTGAAGCCACGCCGGAGAACCTGCTGGCTTCGAGCATCTACTTCGACCTGCGGGTGGTCTGGGGCGATGAGCAGGCCTGTGAACAACTGCGCCAGAGCATCCTTGAGCAGGTGGCCGACAACCGCCTGTTCCAGCGCATGATGGCTGACAACGCCCTGCGCCAGCGCCCGCCGGTGGGCCGTTTCCGAGAGTTCGTGCTGACCCGCCAGGGTAACGACAAGGCCGCCACCCTCGATCTCAAGGTCCAGGGCCTGACGCCGTTCGTCGATGGCGCACGCTTGCTGGCCCTGGCCAACGGCATCGGCGCCAACAACACCCTGGAGCGCCTGCGCCAACTGGTGGCCAAGGAAGTGATCGACCCGCTCGACGGCGCCGCCTATGAAGAGGCCTACCACTTCATTCAACAAACCCGTATGCAGCAACATCAACTGCAGAGCCGGCAAAATCTGCCCTACTCCAACCGGGTCGACCCTGACAGCCTCAACCACTTGGACCGGCGCATTTTGCGCGAGTCCCTGCGCCAGGCGCAGCGCCTGCAAAGCAGCCTGGCCCTGCGGTACCAGCTATGAGCCTGTTTGCCTGGCTGCGCCCCAGCCCACCACGGCTCGACGAGCAACTGCGCCAGCGCGTGCAACAGCTGACTGCCCCGGCGCCGCTGGCCGAACATAGCCTGCGCCAGCAGCGCTGGGTGGTGCTCGACCTGGAAACCAGTGGCCTGAACCTCAACCGTGACCACGTGCTGTCGATTGGCGCGGTGGTGATCGAAGACGGTGCCATCGACTTCCGCCAGCAGTTCGAACGTACCCTGCACCAGCGCGACCACAAGCTCACCTCCAGTGTGCTGATCCACGGCCTGGGGCCCAGCGCCATCGCTGCTGGCTGTGACCCGGCCCAAGCCCTGCTTGAGCTGATGGACTTTATCGGCGACAGCCCGTTACTGGCCTTCCATGCGCCGTTCGATCAACGCATGCTCAGCCGCGCTTTGAAGGACCATCTCGGTTATCGCCTGCAGCACCCGTTCTTCGATGTCGCGGAACTGGCACCCCTGCTCAACCCGCAGATCACCCTGCGCGAAGCCGGGCTGGATGACTGGACCGCTTACTTCAACCTGGAAGCCGCCGAGCGCCACAACGCCAGTGCCGATGCCCTGGTCACCGCCGAGCTGGCGCTGATCCTGTTCAGCCAGGCCCGGCGCCAGCAACTGGACAGTCCGGCTCTGCTTGACCAACAGTTGCATCGCCTGCGCAGGCGTCGGCAACAAAGTCATGGCTTTTAAGCATCATCCGATGAGCGTGAATTGCGTCTGATGGGGAGCTTCTGCGACAATCGCGAATAATTCTCGTTAGTTAACGCATCTTTTCGGGGAACGCCTTGTCGTCTGTGCAAAGCCCACACACTGAGCTGGTCGGTACGCTGTACCGTGACCATCGCAGTTGGCTGCTCGCCTGGCTGCGACGCAATATCGCCTGCGCCGAGCGCGCCGAAGACCTGAGCCAGGACACCTTCGTGCGCCTGCTCGGGCGCGAGCAATTGCCTGCGCCACGCGAACCCCGGGCGTTCCTGCTGGCCATTGCCAGGGGCCTGCTGTTCGACCACTTTCGCCGCGCCGCACTGGAGCAGGCGTATCTGGCCGAGCTGATGCTGATCCCCGAAGCCGAGCAGCCCTCCCCCGAAGAACAACACTTGATCCTCGAAGACCTCAAGGCCATCGACCGCCTGCTTGGCAAGCTGTCGAGCAAGGCCCGGGCAGCATTCCTGTATAACCGCCTGGACGGCCTGGGCCATGCCGAGATCGCCGAACGCCTGGGCGTTTCCGTATCGCGGGTGCGCCAGTACCTGGCCCAGGGCATGCGCCAGTGCTACGTGGCGCTGTACGGTGAACCGACATGAATAACAAGCCGGTTTCGGCGCGGGTGCTGGATGCCGCGATCGCCTGGCAGCTGTGCCTGGACTCGGGCAGTGGCAGCACCGACGAACGCGCCGAGTTCGCCCGCTGGCATGCCGCCAACGAAGAACACGCGCGCGCCTGGATGCAACTGGGCATGCTCGACCAGCGCTTCAGCGCCGCGGCCGGCCCTGCGCGCCAGGCCCTGCTGCAATCACGCGCCGGTCTGCGCCAACGGGTACGCAAGCTGGGCAGCGGCCTGGCCAGCCTGGTGCTGGTGGTGGGTCTGCTGAGCTGGGTCAGTGCCCATCAGACGCTGGGCTACTGGCTGGCCGATCAACGCACCGGCACGGGTGAGCAGCGTACCTTGCGCCTCACCGATGGCACCCTGATCAGCCTCAACACCCATTCGGCAGTGGATATCCGCTTCGACGAGCAAGAGCGCCTGATCGTGTTGCACGAAGGTGAAATCTCTATCGAGACCGGCCACAAGGACGATCGCCCGTTTGTAGTCACTACCGAGGACGGCCGCATGCGCGCACTGGGTACGCGCTTCCTGGTCAGGCTCGAAGACCAGGGCACGCGCCTGAGCGTGCTGCAGTCGGCGGTGGCTGCCCGGCCGCAGAACAGCGGCGACGAGCAAATCTTCAAAGAAGGCCAGCAAGTGCTAATGAGCCACGACCGCTTGGGCCGGGCTGACGGCCTGGCCGCCGGTGCCGATGCCTGGACCCGCGGCATGCTGGTGGTCGACAACGTGCGCCTGGCCGATCTGGTCGACGAGCTGGGACGTTACCGCAGCGGGCATCTCGGGGTTGCTGCGGATGTAGCGGACCTGCGCATTACCGGCAGCTTCCCGCTCAACGATACCGACCTGGCGCTGACCTCGTTGCTGCCGACCTTGCCGGTGCAGATCGAACAGCGCACACCGTGGTGGGTGACGGTGGTAGCTAAACGCGATACGCACTGAGGGCCCGATGCGGGCCCTGTGGGAGCGGGCTTGCCCCGCGATAGGCATGAAATAGAAATCGAAATTATTTCCACTACCCCCTGACACTTTTCCCAACTCACTCGGCAAGGAAGCTAGTTAGCACTTACTTCCGTCGAGGAGCCGCTGTATGTCCCGCGCTTTTGAGAACTTCCTGCGTCCCAGCCTGCTGGCCGTGGCCATTGCCCTGACAGCGCCTCTGGCGAGTAGCCCGCTGATCGCCGCCGAGCAATCGGGCAACCTGCGCAGCTACAACCTGCCCGCAGCCCCGCTGTCCACCACGCTCAACCAGATCGCCAGCCAGGCCGGCATCGCCCTGGCCCTGGACCCAAGCCTGGCCAGCGGCCGCACCTCGGCGCCGGTCAGCGGCCAGTACGACGGCGTCGGCGCCCTGCAGGCGGCCCTGCGCGGCACCGGCCTGCAACTGCAACAGAGCAGCGCCGGCACCTATAGCCTGGTTGCGGCACCCGAAGGCACCCTGGCCCTGCCGGAAACCAGCGTCAATGCACGCAGCGACTATGAAAGCGCCTGGGGCCCGGCCACCGGCTTCACCGCCACCCGCACCGCAGCCGGGACCAAAACCGACACTCCGATCGTTGAAGTGCCGCGCTCGATGAGCGTGATCACCCGTGAGCAGCTGGACGACCGCCAGGTCCTCAACCTCAACGACGCCCTGCGCTACACCGCCGGCGTACAAAGCAGCGGTTACGGCTCCGACACCCGCGCCGACTGGCTGCGCGTGCGGGGTTTCGACCCGACCCAGTTCCTCGACGGCCTGCCGCTGCCGAAGGGCTCGTTCGCCAACCCGAAAGTCGAGCCGTGGAACCTGGAGCGCATCGCCGTGCTGCGTGGCCCGGCATCGTCGGTTTATGGCCAGACCCCACCCGGCGGCATGCTCGACATGGTCAGCCGTCGCCCCCAGGCTGAAAGCGCCCACCAGATCGAAGCTCAGGTCGGCAGCAACAACCACCGCCAGATCAACTTCGACAGCACCGGCAAGATCGATGACCAAGGCCAGTTCCTGTACCGTGTCAGCGGTGTCGTACGCGACAGTGGCGCGCCGACCGATCATGTTCCGGACAAGCGCTACAACCTCGCGCCAAGCCTGACCTGGAACATGGATGAAGACACCAGCCTGACCTTCATCACCCAGTTCACCCGTGACGATACCGGGATCAGCGGCCAGTTCCTGCCGCTGCAGGGCACCAAGCTGGGCTCGCCGGCCGGTGATATCTCCCACCACAAGAACCTCGGTGACCCGGACTGGGAATTCTACGACCGCACCTACTACGCCCTGGGCTATGCCTTCGAACACCGTCTGAACGATGTCTGGCAGTTCCGCCAGAACCTGCGCTACACCAAGAGCGACCTGTCGTTCCAGGGTATCAACGTCGCGACCATGAACAACGACACGATCCAGCCTGACGGCACCGTTCCTCGCGAGACCGGCATCGTCAACGAAGACATCAGCCAGTTCGCCGTCGACAACAACTTCCAGGCCGACTTCCAGACCGGCGCCCTGAGCCATACCCTGCTGATCGGCCTCGACCACCAGCGCTCGAACACCAACTACCGCTGGGACTACGGCCTGAGCCCGAGCGTGCCGCCAGGCAACGTGATCAACCCGCCGTACGGCCAGGACTTTTCCAAGGTGGATTACTTCACCATGTACGACTACGGCCAGAAAATCCGTCAGACCGGCTTCTACGTGCAAGACCAGATCGCCCTCGACAACTGGCGCCTGACCCTGGGCGGGCGTGAAGACTGGGTGCACACCGGCACCACCTTCCACAACCAGAACGATGCGACCAGCACCGAGCGCGACAAGGCCTTCACCGGCAACGTCGGCCTGAGCTACGTGTTCGACAACGGCGTGACCCCGTACATCTCCTACACCGAGTCGTTCCAGCCGACTACCGGCGCCGCCGTCGCCTCCACCGATTCGTTCAAACCGACCGAAGGCCGCCAATACGAAGTCGGCATCAAGTACCAGCCGGTTGGCAGCAAGAACCTCTACACCGCAGCCGTGTATGACCTACGCCAGGACAACGTGAAAGTCACCGAAGGCAACATCACCCAGCAGGTTGGCCAGTTGCAGGTTCGCGGCCTTGAGCTGGAGGCCACCACACAGGTGACCGAAAACCTCAAGCTGACCGGTTCCTACAGCTACACCGATACCGAGATCCTCAAGGGTGCGGCCAACGAGCAAGGCAACCGCATGGCGCTGATCCCGCGCAACCAGGCGACCCTGTGGGCCGACTACACCTGGCACAGCGGCCTGCTCGACGGCTTCGGCGTCGGCGGTGGCGTGCGTTATGTCGGTGACAACTACGGCAACACCACCAACACCGATCTCGGTTATGTCGGCTCCTACACCGTCTACGACGCGTCGGTGCACTACGACCTGGGCCGCAAGGTCAGCACGCTCAAGGGCATGACCGTCGCCGTCGAAGCCAAGAACCTGTTCAACAAGGACTACCTGGCCAACTGCGACGGTTACTGGTGCTACTACGGTGACGAGCGCAATGTGGTCGCCAGCGTCAATTACAAGTTCTAAGGCCGCGGATGAAAAGCCGAACCATCCGTCGCTGGTCCTTCGTTCACACCTGGACCAGCCTGATCTGCACCCTGTTCCTGCTGATGCTGGCAGTCACCGGCTTACCGTTGATCTTTCATCACGAGATCGACCACCTGCTGGGCGATGCCCCCGAGCTCAAGCAGATGCCGGCCGACACACCCAAGCTCGATTTGCAGGAACTGGTGCTCAAGGCCCAGGCCCATCGCCCTGGCGAGGTGATGCAGTACTTCGGCTGGGATGAGGACGACAGCAACGGCGTGATCGCAATCATGGCCGCCACCGCAGGCACCGAGCCGAATTCGTCGCACACGTTCATGCTCGATGCACGCAGCGGCGAAGCGGTGGAAATGCCTTCGGCCAACGGCGGCTTCATGATGACCATGCTGCGCCTGCATGTGGACATGTTCGCCGGGCTGCCCGGCAAGCTGCTGCTGGCGTTCATGGGGCTGTTGTTCGTGGTGGCGATCATCTCCGGCGTGGTGCTCTATGCGCCGTTCATGCGCCGGCTGAAGTTCGCTACCGTGCGCAACGACAAGTCCACGCGCCTGCGCTGGCTCGACCTGCACAACCTGATCGGCATCGTCACCCTGACCTGGGCGCTGGTGGTTGGGGTTACCGGGGTCATCAGCGCCCTGTCGGATCTGGTCATCGCGGCGTGGCGCAACGAAAGCCTGACGGCGATGGTCGCGCCCTACCGCGATGCACCGCCGCTAACGGAGCTTGCGCCGGTCAGCCGCGTGCTGGATATCGCCGCCGACGCCGCACCGGGCATGCAGCCGGACTTCATCGCCTTCCCCGGCACGCGTTTCTCCAGCGAGCATCACTATGCGGTGTTCATGAAGGGCAGCACACACCTGACCGCACACCTGCTGACCCCGGTGCTGATCGACGCCAGTAACCTTGAAGTCACCGCCATCGGTGACCGGCCCTGGTACATGGACGCCATGGGCCTGTCGCAGCCACTGCACTTCGGTGACTACGGCGGCCGGCCGATGCAAGTTCTCTGGGCAGTGCTGGATGTGCTGACCATCATCGTGCTGGGTAGCGGGGTGTACCTGTGGCTAGTGCGCCGGCGGGCCAGCAAGCCGGTGGCGGTGGCACAAGCGGAGACGGTGCAATGAAGCGCAAGTCGTCAGGTTTCTGGAGCGTGTTCGGCATGCCAGTGGCGATAGCACTGGTGGGCACGCTGGGCCTGTTTGCCGCCTTGCTTGGCGATGGCTGGTGGGATGCGCTGGCCTGGGCGGGGTTGGGCTTGCCAGCGCTGTACAGCTTGCGCGGCTTGGCTCGATAGCAATCGCGGGGCAAGCCCCGCGATGCGGCTCTATCAGTCCGCCAGCTTCGGCAGGCACTCATCCAGGCGCTTGTACAGCGCACTGCCAGCGGGCCAGTTGCGCAACAACCGCGCCCGGTCACGGGCAAAGGCCTGGGCAAAGCTAATCTGGGTAGCGTGATGACACATGGCATCCAGATCGATCAGCGACCATTGGCCGTCCTGCCAGAACAGGTTGTGGCCCTTCATGTCGCCGTGGCTGATGCGCTCGTGGATCAACTGAGCGAGCAGGTGCTGCAAGGCCTGCAGTTGCTCCTCGGGCACCTCGCCGGATTCGACATACGGCGCGAAACAAGCCAACAGATCCGGGCCATCAGCGTACTCGGTGACCAGATAGGCGCGGCTGCGCAAGCCCATGAAGCGCAGCTCCTGCACCGCCAGCGGCTTGGGCGTGGCAATGCCGAGAAACTCCAGGCGATGCCCTTCGATCCACGAATGCCAGGCCCGGCTCGGGCGCCAGAAGCGCTTGAACCAATGGGCGGTGTTCTTGATGTTGTAGCGCTTGAGCACCAGTGGTCGGCCATTGACCTCGACCTTGGCCACGCTGGCGGCGCCGCCGGTCTTGTACAGGTGGCCCTGGTCGATCAGGGTATCGGCCTGCTCCAGCACCGGCAGCATGGCGACCACTTCGTTGCGACGAATGGAACGCAGGCCCGACGCGCCGCGCTCGACGCTGAACAGCGTGCACTCGCGCCCGGCCTTGTCGAGGTAGTCCTTCAGGCGCCAGCTGCGCACCTTGTCGATCTGCTTCTGCAGGGCTTCCAGCGGCAGCGCGTGCTCGGCGTTGGCCAGCAGGTAATGCACCAGCAGCTCTTCGATAAAGGGCTCCAGACGCTTGGGCAACTGGGCGAACAGTACCCCGAGGTTCTGCAACACCTGTTGGCGCGACAGCGGCTGGCCAAGGGTTTCGGCCTTGATCCCGGCGCCATCGATCAAATACAGCTGGCCGTTATGGCGCAGCAGGTTGTCCAGGTGCAGGTCGTCCTGCCACAGGCCCTTGGCGTGCATCTGCGCCACCGCCGTCAGGGCTTCGCCGAGCACCAGGTGCTGTTCATCGGCCAGCGGCGGCAGGGCTTCGACTTCAGCCCAGGCATCGGCCAGGCTCACGGCGTTTTCGAGAAACTCGAACAGCAGCCAACCGCCCTCGCCTTCGCGCAAACCATCGGCCAGCAGCAACGGCGTGGTCAGGCCCTGGGCGGCCAGCAGCCGCGCACCCTCCAGCTCACGCTGAAAATGCCGGGCAGCACTGCTGCCGACCAGCAATTTGGCCAGCACCGGCTTGCCGCGCCAGATCCCGGCGCCAACATAACGCTGGCCCGGCAGCACCCGCAGCAGGCTGAGCAACTGCAGCTCGGCACTGCCGGCGGCGTCGGCCAGGCTGATGTTCAGGGGCAGATCCGGGCTGCGCCCGGCATCCTTGAGTTCAGACAAACGCATCAGCGAGCCTCTTTCTCACGGCGGCGGCGCGTCAGGCGCTGCAGCCAGGTATCCACCAGCGGGCTGTCGGTGGGCTGGTCCAGGTAGGACGAGAGCATCACCCGCACTTCAGCTTCGCTCCAGATCGGTGCCCGGCGCAACAGCGGCTCAAGGTCCTTGAGCCGGTCACGCATGCCCAGCAGCAGCGGCCGGGTTTTCTCCAGGTCGATCAGTTGCGCCAGCCAGCCATCGCTACGGGTACGCAGGAAGATATGCTTGGGGTAAAAGCAGCCATGCACCTGATTGGCAGCGTGCAGGGTACGCGCAAGCTGCCCGCAGGCGCGCAGGATGCCCTGGCGCTGGCCAATGTCCAGCTGCGGCCACTGCGCCAGCAGGCTGTCGAGGTCGCTCCAGTCATCCAGGGCACGGGTCATGAGGATCGCCCGACGCTCGCCTTCGACCTTGCGATCGCCGTAATACACCGCCTGCAAAGCGGGAATCCCGAGCTTCTGGTAGCGGCTGATATTGCGAAACTCGCGAGCAAAGGTCGGCTCGCCGAACGGCCGGTGCAGGGTACGGGTCAGGTAATCGCTCTGGCGCTTGAGGTAGTAGCCTTTGCCTTCAAGCTCCAGGCGATAGACGCTGCTCCAGCCGCCACGACCGGTATTGGGCTCATCCACCGCATCGAGCTGCAGGGCCCAGAGCTGGTCGAAACCGTTGAGGCCATGGCGCTCAAGCAGTGCCACATCGGCACTGGCAAGAAAGTCAGTCATTCGCGTCCCTCGAAAAACGTCACCACATGGCGAATGCGGCGTTTGTCCGATTCATTCAGACGCTCGCGCCCGCGGTACTGCAGGTAGAAGCGCAGACGCTGGGTGTTCGACAAGTGATACTTGGCCACTTTGTCCAGGCACGCCAGGTCTTTGGTGATGCGGTAACGCAGCATGAAGCCCCACCAGAAATCGCCGGTCGGGCAGTCGATGAAGAATAGCGTGGCCTGGTCATCCACCAGCAGGTTGCGCCACTTCAGATCGTTATGGGTGAAGTGGTGGTCATGCATGATTCGCGTATGCCGGGCCAGCTGACGGCTGATGTGGTCAACCCAGCCGCGATCGGCCAGACGCGCATCGTTGCGCTCGGCCAGGGCCGACAGATCTTCGGTGCGCGGCAGCTCGCGGGTGATCATCGCCCCGCGGCCAAAGGCCAGGCCATTACGCTCAAGGCCAAAGGCGACCACTTCGGCGGTGGGGATGTCCCACTTGGCGAACTGCTTGAGGTTCTGCCATTCGGCCTTGATCCGCGGGCGCCCCAAATACCGGCGCAGGCCTTTGCCTGCGCCGGTATAGCGTTTGACGTAATAGTTGACCCCGTCGCGCTCGACACGGATCACTTCGCTCAGCGGGTCGTGGGTCAGGCGCTCGCCCTTGAGGGCGAACACCGCGTCGATGCTGCCAAAATCCGTCGCCAGGGCCTGGTAGGCAGGCTCCAGTTTCCAACCCGCCATCAGAGCGCGTCTCCGTACCGTTGTTTACGCTCGTAGAGCTTCTGCGCCTTGCCTTCCAGCCAGGCCAGCAGCCCGGCTTCCTCGGCCAGAATCTGCCGTAGCGGCTGCTGGAAGTAGCCACGCAAGAAGCGCAACTTGTCGCGCCGGGTCAGGCCGATGTCCAGTGCCGAGAAGTACAGCGCGGCCAGGTCCTTGTCACGCCAGCGGCGGGAGATTTTCGCCCGGGTCTGGGCGCGGTGCAGGTCGATAACCGACAACTTGAAGTCATCGGCGGTCACCGGCCGGTCGGTGTGCAGCAAGAAATGGCAGATGTAGCAGTCGCGGTGGTTGACCCCGGCGCGGTGCATCATGCCGGTCATGCGCGCTACTTCGGCGATCAGCGCACGCTTGAGGCGCGGCGCGGGTGGCTGCTTGACCCAGTCGATGCTGAAGTCTTCGAGGCTGACGGTCGGTGCCAGTTCTTCAGTGACGATGAACGAATGCTGGGCAGCCGGATTATCACCGCGCTCACCATAGGCCACCGCAGTCATGGTCGGCACGCCCACTTCGTGCAGGCGCTGGATGGCCTGCCATTCCTGGCCGGCGCCGAGCACCGGCAGCTTGGCGGTGAACAGGTTCTTGAAGATCTCGCCCCAGCCGATGCCACGGTGGATCTTGACGAAATAGCCACGGCCTTCGACTTCGGTGCGCAGGGTACGGCGGCCTTCCAGCTCGCGGTACACCTCGCCTTGCAGGGCCTCGACGGCCTCGAAGGCATCGCGCCCGGCCCACAGGCGCTTGAACGGCTCAGCCAGTATCAGTTTCATGCGCGCTCCTGCGCCAGGATCACGTCGGCGGCATGCTCGGGCATGCTGTAGAGGTCGGCGCTGTCGGCAAACGCCAGGCCATGGCGCGCCCACGCGGCGCGTGCCTGGCCGTCTTCGAGCATGCGCTGCAGGTAGCGGTTGAGCTGCTCCTGTTCGAACGGCTCATCGAGCACCAGGCCGCTGTCGGCTTCGGCGATGTAATGGGCATAGCCGCACACGGCCGAAACCAGTACCGGCAGCCCGGCGACCAGCGCTTCGAGCAGCACGGTGCCAGTGTTTTCGTTGTAGGCCGGGTGGATCAGCAGGTCGGCGCCGAGCAGAAAGCGCGGGATATCGCTGCGGCCCTTGAGGAACTGCACCTGGTCGCTCAGCCCGAGGGTTGCGCTTTGCAGCTGGAACACCTTGGGGTCGTCCTGGCCGATGACCATCAAGCGCGTGCGCTTGCGCAAGGACGACGGCAAGGCGGCCAGGGCCTTGAGGCTGCGGTCGACACCCTTGGTCTTGAAGCCAGAGCCAATCTGCACCATCAGCAGCTGATCATCCTCAAGGCCGAACTCACGACGGAATTCGGCGCGGATCTCGGCGGCATTGGCCGGCGCGCGGCGGTCCTGGCTGATGCCAGGTGGCAGCAAATGGAAGCGCTCGATCGGTGTCTGGTAATGCTTGATGAACAGCGGCTGCTGGACTTCGGAGATCATCAGGATCTCGGTCTTGGCATCCTTGGCGAACACCGCCCGCTCGTACTCGGCAAAGTGCCGGTAGCGGCCCCAGCGCCGATACAGCGAGTTGCGCAGGTTCTGCGCCTTGTCTTCGAAGCAGCCGTCGGCGGCGTAGTAAACGTCCAGCCCGGGCATCTTGTTGAAGCCGATCAGGCGGTCAACCGGGCGCTTGGCCAGGTCCGCTTCCATCCAGGCACTGAGTTTCTCGTTGCGCCGATGGTTGAACAGCGCCTTGACCGGTGCCACCAGCACTTCGAAGCCCTCGGGCACATCGCCTTCCCAGATCAGCGTGTAGACGCGGATCTGGTGACCGCGACGCTGACACTCCAGGGCAATGCGCATGAAGTCACGCTGCAGGCCGCCGAAGGGAAAATACTTGTATAGAACAAAAGCCAGTTGCATCAACGAACATCCTCAGCCAGCAGCAACGCGCGCAATTGGCTCGCCACACGCTCGGGATTCAGGCGAGTGAAGCACAGTGGCCACTCGCGTTTGAGATCGAACCGGCGCTGGTCATCAGCGCTCGGCTTGTAGGTACATTTTTTTTGCAGGCACGGCGCGCAGGCAAAATCGCTGGCGATATGCACCTGGGACTTGCCATAGGCACCGGTGAGGCCCGGGTTGGTCGGGCCGAACAGTGACAGGGTCGGTACATCCAGTGCTGCCGCCAGGTGACCGAGGCCGGTATCCACGGCAATGCAGGCCTTGGCTGCGGCCAGTACGCGGGCGACTCCGACCAGGTTCAACTTGGGCAACACCTGGCAGTTGCTCAGGCCCTTGGCAATGCGCTCGGCTCGCGCCTGCTCGGCCGGGTTGCCCCACGGCAGGCGTACCTGCAGGCCTTGCTGGCCGAGGCGTTCGGCCAACTGACGCCAGTAGGCTTCCGGCCAGTGCTTGGTCGCCCAGGTGGTGCCGTGCAGGAACACCACGAACGGCGCCGCCGGCGGCAACTGCAGGCGGTTGAGGTCCAGGCCGTAATCGCCCAGACCAGCCGGCAGGTTGTAGCCCAGAGCGAGGGCGAACAGCTGGCGCACCCGCTCCACCGCATGCTGGCCGCGCTCCACCGACAAACGCCGGTCGTAGAAGCGGCTCGCCAGCCCTTCACGGGCCGAGTAACGGTCCATGCCGGCCACCGGCGCCTTGACGTAACGGGTCAGCCAGGCGGATTTGACCAGGCCCTGGGCGTCGATCACCAGGTCGTACTTGCTCTCGCGCAGACGCTGCTTGAACTGGCGCCATTCGCCGCTCTTGAAGGTCTGCCAGAGGTTCTTGCGCCAGCGACGAATGGCCACCGGGATGATCTTGTCCACCGCTGGATGCCAGCTGGGGATCTCGGCAAAGCCTTCTTCGACCACCCAGTCGAAGCGGATGCCGGGGATTGCCCGGGCGGCGTCGGTCAGCGCCGGCAGCGCGTGGATCACATCGCCCAGGGACGAGGTCTTGATCAGCAGTACCCGCACTTAGTCGACCTCGGCCATGACGTCGATCAGGTTCGGGCCGTTCAGGCGCTGCAGCGCAGCCTCCACGGCTTCCGGCTCCAGTTGACGCAAGCAGTTGTAATGGCCGAATCGGCAGGTACGGTCGAAACAGGGGCTGCAGTCCAGGCCCAGGCGCACCACCTCGACCTGATCGGCCAGGGGCGGAGTGAAGCCCGGCGAGGTCGAGCCGTAGACCGCCACCAGTGGACGGTTCAGCGCGGCGGCCACATGCATCAGCCCGGAGTCGTTGGACACCACCGCATTGCTGCACGACAGCAGGTCGATGGCTTCGGCCAGCGAGGTCTCGCCGCTGAGGTTGCTGGCTTCTTCGCGCAGCCCCGGAATCAAGCGGGCACGAATGGCCTCGCCGACGGCGTGGTCGTTCTTCGAGCCGAACAGCCAGACTTGCCAGCCTTCGCGGATCTTGGTCTCGGCAACCTTGGCGTAATGCTCCGACGGCCAGCGTTTGGCTTCACCGAACTCGGCACCGGGGCACAGCGCCAATACCGGACGGTCCAGGCTCAGGCCGAACTTGGCCAGGGCGGCGTCGCGGCTCTGCGCTTGAATCTGCAGGCTCGGGCGCGGGTACGGCTTCGGCAGCTCGGCACCAGCCGGGTAGGCCAGGGCCATGAAGCGCTCGATCATCAGCGGGTACTTGGCCTTGTCGAGCTTGCGCACGTCGTTGAGCAGGCCGAAACGCAGCTCGCCGCGCCAGCCGGTGCGCTTGGGGATGCCGGCAAAGAACGGCACCAGCGCCGATTTCAGCGAGTTGGGCAGCAGGATCGCCTGGTCGTACTGGCCGGCCAGGGATTTGCCGATACGCCGACGCGTAGCCAGTTCGAGCGCGCCGTGGCCGAGCGGGAAGCTCAAGGCCTGACGCACTTCGGGCATGCGCTCGAGGATCGGCCGGCTCCACTCGGGTGCCAGCACATCGATCACACATTCCGGGTGACGCTGCTTCAGGCACTGGAACAAAGTCTGCGCCATTACCATGTCGCCCACCCAGCTGGGGCCAATGATCAAAATTCTCATGCTTTATCCAGAAACGATCAGGGAGGCTGCAAACTGTCCGCAAACAGCCTGGCCTCCCCTCTTTATATTCAGGCTATATGTCGACCAGTGTACGCCACTCGGGCTGTACTGTGGTCGTGGCAGGCGTCCTGATGCCTGAACCGCCTGGCCGATGTATCAACTCAAGCCCAGCTCCGACCAGATCCGCCGCACCTCCTGGCGCTCCTGAACGAACTGTCCGGCATCGATCACCCCGGCCTGCTTCTGCAGGGCCTGGCGGTGCGCGGCGGAACGGAACGCCTTGTACACCTCGCGCAGCAGCACGGCATCGCTGGCGGGCATCAGCCCGGCCTGCTCGAGCTCTTCGAGGATGCGGATATTGTCGGTCCAGCGCAGCAGCGCCGGATGGTCGTGAGACCAGGCCAAAGCGGCGTATTGCACCATAAATTCGATATCGACGATACCACCGGCATCCTGCTTGATATCGAAGGGCACACCGGCATCGAAGGCGTTGGCCGCCGTCCCGGCGGCGCTGAGCTTGGTGCCGAGGTTGTCGCGCATCTTGGCGCGCATCTCGCTGACCTCGGCCTGCAGCTTGGGCAGGTCGCGCGCCTGGCCGAGAATGCGTGCACGCACGGTCTCGAACGCCGAACCCACCTGCGGGCAACCGACCAGCACCCGGGCGCGAACCAGGGCCTGATGCTCCCAGGTCCAGGCTTCGTTTTGCTGGTAACGCTCAAAGGCGCCCAGGGAGCTGACCAACAAACCTGAGGCACCCGAGGGGCGCAGGCGCATATCAACGTCGTAGAGCTGGCCGGAGTTGGTCTGGGTGGTCAGCAGGTGAATAATGCGCTGGCCCAGGCGGGTGAAGAACTGCGCGCTGTCGATCGGCTTGGCACCGTCGGTTTCGGCCTGCGGGTCACCGTCGTGGATGAATACCAGGTCCAGGTCCGAGCCGTGGCCCAGCTCGATGCCACCCACCTTGCCGTAGCCGACAATAATGAAGCCCGGGTCGCACAGGCTGCCGTCGCTGCGCTTGGGCTGGCCGTGACGGCTCACGGTCTGGCGCCAGGCCAGGGCCAGCACCTGGTTGAGGATGGCTTCGGCCAGCCAGGTCAGGTAGTCGCTGACTTTCATCAACGGCAGGTTGCCGGCGATTTCCGAAGCGGCCACGCGCAGGCTGTGGGCCAGCTTGAAGTGGCGCAGGGCTTCCATTTGCTGTTCAAGGTCGTCTTCGGGGATGCGCGTCAGCCGCTCGCGCAACTCGGCGGCCAGTTCCGGGGCCTGCGGCGGGCTGAACAGGCGGCCTTCGTTGAGCAGCTCGTCGAGCAATAGCGGGAAACGGGTGATCTGTTCGGCGATCCACGGGCTGGCGGCGCACAGGGTCAGCAGACGGCGCAGCGCCCCGGGGTTTTCGGTGAGCAGCACCAGGTAGGCCGAACGCCGGGCTACGGCTTCGACCAGCGGCAACACCCGCTCCAGCACCAGGTCCGGGTCGGCGTGCTCCACCGCCTGGGCCAGCAAACGTGGGATAAAGGCATCCAGACGCTCACGACCCAGGCGCTGCATGGCCCGCAACTGCGGGCTGACGCGCAGGCCGGCAAGCTGCTTGAGGGCTTTTTCCGGGTCGGCGAAACCGGCGTCCTGCAACTGACGGCAGGCGGCCTCTTCATTCTGGGCTTCTTCCCACAGCGGCAGCCATTCGCCGCCGACGATCACTTCACCTTCTTCATTCTCGTCTTCGTCCGGGTCGGCAATCACCTGACGGAAGTGCCAGTCGATCCGCCCACGCCAGTGCATCAGCTGGGCATGGAAGCTCGGCCAGTCGGCAAAGCCGAGCATGAAGGCGATGCGCGCGCGGTCCAGTTCGTCGTCCGGGAGCATCTGGGTCTGGCGGTCGGCAATCGCCTGGATCGCGTGTTCGGTGTAACGCAGGAACTCATAGCCTTCACGCAGCTCGGCAATCACCGCCGCTGGCAGGTAGCCCTGCCCTTCGAGGGTCGACAGCACCTTGAGCAACGGTCGTTGTTGCAGGCTCAGGTCGCGCCCGCCGTGAATCAGCTGGAAGGCCTGGGCAATAAACTCGACTTCGCGGATGCCGCCGGCACCCAGCTTGATGTTCTCGGCCATGCCCTTGCGCCGCACTTCCTGCTGGATCAGCTGCTTCATGGTGCGCAGCGCTTCGATCGCCGAGAAGTCCAGGTACCGCCGGTAGACGAAGGGCCGCAGCATATCCAGCAGTTGCGCACCGGCGACCTGGTCGCCAGCCACCACCCGCGCCTTGATCATCGCGTAGCGTTCCCAATCGCGGCCCTGATCCTGGTAATACTGCTCCAGGGCATTGAAGCTGAGCACCAGGGCGCCGGCCGAACCGTAAGGGCGCAGGCGCATGTCGACGCGGAACACAAAACCGTCGACGGTGATCGGGTCCAGGGCCTTGATCAAGCGCTGGCCCAGGCGGGTGAAGAACTCCTGGTTATCCAGCGAGCGCTTGACCCCTTCAGTCTCGCCGCCTTCAGGGAAGGCGAAGATCAGGTCGATGTCCGACGACAGGTTCAGTTCCACCGCGCCGAGCTTGCCCATGCCCAGCACCACCATGTGCTGCGGCTGGCCGCTGCGGTGGCCGATCGGAGTGCCGAACTGCTGGCAATGGCGCGGGTACAGCCAGTTGTAGGCCTGGTCGATAGAAGCGTCGGCAAGGTCGGACAGGTCGCGGCAGGTCTGCACCAGGTCGGCCTGGCGGGTCAGGTCGCGCCAGATGATCCGCACCTGCTGGCGGCTGCGCTGGCGGCGCAGGTTGCGCGCCAGTTCGTCTTCGCTCTCGGCAGCCTGGGTGGCGGCAGCGATCTGCGCGCACAGCGCACCTGGGGCAAATGCCCGGTCGAGCTCGCCACTGGCGGCCAGATCAACCAGCATCGCCGGGTCGCGCAGCACCTGTTCAAGGACGAAATCACTGGCCGCAGTCACCCGGGCGAACTGCGCCCAGCGCTCGGCGTTCCAGCCTTCAACAGACAATTCGGGGAGCTGGGCGACAGCCGCACGAAACGATTGCTCGTTACGGCTGACCAAGGCAGTGAGGGTGGCCGGCAGTTCGGCCAGCAAAGGCAGGCTCATGGTCTATCCTTGATCGGCGAGAAAAGATTGGCGAGTGGGAGCGGGCTTGCCCCGCGATTGGGCTTTTTCAGGAAAATCGCTTCGCGGGGCAAGCCCGCTCCTACCGACCACTGCTGGACTGTCGTACAAAAGTTAGAAATAGCTGTAAAAACTGATTTTCTGGCAGAAACCATCGCAGCAAACCTTTTCTTAACTTGTTTTTAACCACCGGTATCGATTTTTCCCACAACCCGAACAGCGGCCACGAGCCATTTTTGTGTAGTTTTACTACTGCCCGATCACCTCAAAAGCATGAAATGGTGATTCATTTGTAGTAAAACTACACAACGCCGGTACACTCTCCGGTAATCCAAGAATTTCATGTCGTCTGCCCAAAAGGCCAGTCGCAAACTCAGGCAACCGATTCTGGAAGCCTTTCCGCCCTGGAGCAAGCCATGCAAGACCTCGATCCCGTCGAAACCCAGGAATGGCTGGACGCCCTGGAGTCGGTTCTCGACAAAGAAGGCGAAGACCGCGCTCACTACCTGATGACCCGTATGGGCGAGCTGGCCACCCGTAGTGGCTCTCAGCTGCCATATGCCATCACCACGCCATACCGCAACACCATCCCCGTAACCCACGAAGCACGCATGCCTGGCGACCTGTTCATGGAACGCCGCATTCGCTCGTTGGTACGTTGGAACGCGCTGGCCATGGTGATGCGCACCAACCTGAAAGACTCGGATCTGGGCGGCCACATCTCCAGCTTCGCCTCCAGCGCCACCCTGTATGACATCGGCTTCAACTACTTCTTCCAGGCCCCGACCGACGAGCACGGCGGCGACCTGATCTACTTCCAGGGTCACGCTTCGCCAGGCGTCTACGCCCGTGCGTTCATGGAAGGCCGGATCACCGAAGACCAAATGAACAACTTCCGTCAGGAAGTCGATGGCAAGGGCCTGTCGTCCTACCCACACCCATGGCTGATGCCTGACTTCTGGCAGTTCCCGACCGTTTCCATGGGTCTGGGCCCGATCCAGGCGATCTACCAGGCGCGTTTCATGAAGTACATGGAAAGCCGTGGCTACATCCCTGCCGGCAAGCAGAAGATCTGGTGCTTCATGGGCGACGGCGAGTGCGACGAGCCGGAATCCCTGGGCGCAATCTCGCTGGCTGGCCGCGAGAAGCTGGACAACCTGATCTTCGTCATCAACTGCAACCTGCAGCGCCTCGACGGCCCGGTTCGCGGCAACGGCAAGATCATCCAGGAACTCGAAGGCGTGTTCCGTGGCGGTGGCTGGAACGTCAACAAAGTGGTCTGGGGCCGTTTCTGGGACCCGCTGCTGGCCAAGGACGTCGACGGCATCCTGCAACGCCGCATGGACGAAGTCATCGACGGCGAGTACCAGAACTACAAGGCCAAGGACGGCGCGTTCGTCCGTGAGCACTTCTTCAACACTCCAGAGCTCAAGGCCATGGTCGAAGACCTGTCCGACGACGAGATCTGGAAGCTCAACCGTGGTGGTCACGACCCGTACAAGGTCTATGCGGCCTACCACCAGGCGGTCAACCACAAAGACCAGCCGACCGTCATCCTGGCCAAGACCATCAAGGGTTACGGCACCGGTGCTGGCGAAGCCAAGAACACCGCGCACAACACCAAGAAGGTCGACGTCGACAGCCTGCGTCACTTCCGCGATCGTTTCGACATCCCGGTCAAGGACGAAGAGCTGGAAAACCTGCCGTTCTTCAAACCTGAAGAAGGCAGCGCCGAGGCCCGTTACCTGGCCGAGCGCCGCAGCGCCCTGGGTGGCTTCGTGCCGCAGCGCCGCGCGAAGAGCTTCAGCATCCCGACGCCGCCACTGGAAACCCTGAAGGCGATCCTCGACGGCTCGGGCGACCGTGAAATCTCCACCACCATGGCCTTCGTGCGGATCCTCGCGCAACTGGTCAAGGACAAGGAAATCGGCCAGCGCATCGTCCCGATCATCCCGGACGAAGCCCGCACCTTCGGTATGGAAGGCATGTTCCGCCAGCTGGGCATCTACTCGTCCGTCGGCCAGCTCTACGAGCCAGTCGACAAAGACCAGGTGATGTTCTACCGCGAAGACAAGAAGGGCCAGATCCTCGAAGAAGGCATCAACGAAGCGGGCGCCATGTCCTCCTTCATCGCTGCCGGTACTTCGTACTCGAACCACAACCAGCCGATGCTGCCGTTCTACATCTTCTACTCGATGTTCGGCTTCCAGCGTATCGGTGACCTGGCCTGGGCCGCTGGCGACAGCCGCACCCGTGGCTTCCTGATCGGCGGTACCGCCGGCCGTACCACCCTCAACGGTGAAGGCCTGCAGCACGAAGACGGTCACAGCCACATGCTGGCCGCGACCATCCCGAACTGCCGCACCTATGATCCGACCTACGGCTACGAGCTGGCGGTGATCATCCAGGACGGCATGAAGAAGATGACCGAAGAGCAACAGGACGTCTTCTACTACATCACCGTGATGAACGAGTCCTACCAGCAGCCAGCCATCCCGGCCGGTGTCGAGGAAGGCATCATCAAGGGTATGTACCTGCTCGAGGAAGACACCCGCGAAGCTGCACACCACGTTCAGTTGCTGGGCTCCGGCACCATCCTGCGTGAAGTGCGCGAAGCGGCGAAGATCCTGCGTGAAGAGTTCAACGTTGGCGCCGACGTCTGGAGCGTTACCAGCTTCAACGAACTGCGTCGCGACGGCCTGGCCGTAGAGCGCAGCAACCGCCTCAAGCCTGGTCAGAAACCTCAGGTTACCTACGTCGAAGAGTGCCTGGCTGGCCGCAAGGGCCCGGTCATCGCCTCCACCGACTACATGAAGCTGTTCGCCGAACAGATTCGCCAGTGGGTACCGAGCAAAGAGTTCAAAGTCCTGGGTACCGATGGCTTCGGTCGCAGCGACAGCCGCAAGAAGCTGCGTCACTTCTTCGAAGTCGACCGTCACTTCGTGGTGCTGGCTGCCCTGGAAGCCTTGGCTGACCGTGGCGATATCGAACCTAAGGTCGTGGCTGAAGCCATCACCAAGTTCGGCATCGACCCGGACAAACGCAACCCACTGGACTGCTGAGGAGTATTTTTAAGTGAGCGAACTCATTCGCGTACCTGACATCGGCAGCGGTGAAGGTGAAGTCATCGAGCTGTTCGTCAAAGTTGGCGACCGTATCGAAGCCGACCAGAGCATCCTGACCCTGGAATCGGACAAGGCGAGCATGGAAATCCCTGCTCCCAAGGCCGGTGTGGTCAAGAGCCTGAAGGTCAAGCTGGGCGACCGCCTGAAAGAAGGCGACGAACTGCTGGAACTGGAAGTCGAGGGCGCCGCTGCTGCGGCCCCTGCGGCTGCCCCTGCCGCAGCACCTGCTGCCGTGGAAAAACCTGCTGCTGCCGAGGCCCCTGCGGCCCCGGCCGCTGCACCGGCGGCTGCCACTGTCCAGGACATTCATGTTCCGGACATCGGCTCCTCGGGCAAGGCCAAGATCATCGAGCTGCTGGTCAAGGTTGGCGACACGGTCGAAGCCGACCAGTCGCTGATCACCCTGGAATCCGACAAGGCCTCGATGGAAATCCCGTCGCCGGCTGCCGGCGTGGTGGAAAGCATCGGCGTCAAGCTGGAAGACGAAGTCGGCACTGGCGACTTCATCCTCAAGCTCAAGGTCCAGGGCGCCGCCGCGCCAGCAGCAGCGCCTGCCGCTGCGGCTCCGGCCAAGGCTGAAGCTGCGCCCGCCGCAGCCGCCCCTGCGCCAGCTGCCAAAGCCGAGACCGCACCTGCTCCTGCTGTTGCCCCTGCGGCAAACGGTGCCAAGGTGCATGCCGGCCCTGCCGTGCGTCAGCTGGCCCGTGAATTCGGCGTCGAGCTGAGCGCCGTCGCTGCCAGCGGCCCGCACGGTCGTGTGCTCAAGGAAGACGTACAGGTTTACGTCAAGGCCATGATGCAGAAGGCCAAGGCAGCTCCAGCCGCCGGTGCAACCGGTGGTGCTGGTATTCCGCCGATCCCGGAAGTCGATTTCAGCCGTTTCGGCGAAATCGAAGAAGTGCCGATGACCCGCCTGATGCAAGTTGGCGCCACCAACCTGCACCGCAGCTGGCTGAACGTGCCGCACGTGACCCAGTTCGACAGCGCCGACATCACCGAGCTGGAAGCTTTCCGCGTAGCCCAGAAGGCCGTGGCCGAGAAGGCTGGCGTCAAGCTGACCGTGCTGCCCCTGCTGCTCAAGGCCTGCGCCCACCTGCTCAAGGAACTGCCGGACTTCAACAGCTCGCTGGCCCCTAGCGGCAAGGCGATCATCCGCAAGAAGTACGTCAACATCGGCTTCGCGGTTGATACCCCGGACGGCCTGCTGGTCCCTGTGATCAAGAACGTCGACCAGAAGAGCCTGCTGCAACTGGCTGGCGAAGCTGCTGCCCTGGCGGAAAAAGCCCGGACCAAGAAGCTCTCGGCCGACGACATGCAAGGCGCCTGCTTCACCATCTCCAGCCTCGGCCACATTGGCGGCACCGGCTTCACGCCGATCGTCAACGCGCCGGAAGTGGCGATCCTCGGTGTGTCCAAGGCGACCATCCAGCCAGTCTGGGACGGCAAAGCCTTCCAGCCGAAGCTGATGCTGCCACTGTCGCTGTCCTACGATCACCGCGTGATCAACGGTGCAGCTGCTGCGCGCTTCACCAAGCGCCTGGGCGACCTGCTGACCGACATCCGCACCATGCTCCTGTAATTGCTGTTTCCTGTCTCCCCTGCCGGGGAGACAGGCTCCCTTTTCGAGCTGCCACGCTCGTACCTCAACCCCGTCATTTTGGCGGGGCTTTTTTTATCTGCTGGAATGGTCCCCCTGTGGGCGCGGCGATGCGGCGGTCCGACTTGCCCCGCGATGGGCAGCGTCTGACTTAAGATTCCTACGCCAATGCCGACACAGTTAGTACGGAGGTCTCTGTATCGCTTGTCAGCCTCAAGCGCATGATGCAACCTTGCCGACACGCGTAGTAGCAGATTGCTCTATTTGCGCGAACAGCCTTCTTGAAGCGAGCTCTCGATGAAAAGCCAACCTGATGCCGCCAGCCGTATGGTGGCCGAGGTCGTGACGCAGTTGCCCGTGCCCTCGCGGCTCGGGATGCTGCGTTTCGAGCGGCTGAACGAGGCGAGCTGGGCGCTGCTCTATCTTGATCCTGGTTGTGAACGGCAATTTGGCCTGGCCGCAGTGGAACTCTGTGCACTGGTCGGCTCGCCCTACGCCAGCCTGATGGAGCCCGAAGCGCGCTACAAACTGCACGATGCCATTCAGTTGCAACTGGCCCAGCGCCCGCATTACCTGGTGCGCTATACCCTGCACACCGCCCAGGGCCCGCTGCACCTGCTGGAGCTGGGCGAAGCCTACAAGCAGCACAACCGCCAGTTGCTGCGCGGTTACCTGATGGTCCTCGACAGCCAGCCGGGTGACACGCCAGACCTGTCGGCCGCCGACCTCGAAACCCGCAACAGCCGCCTGCAGATCGCGTTGCAGCTCAACCAGCGGGCCCAGCAGGAACAGCTCGAGCACCTGGAGCGGGTACGTGCCCAGCAGGACCTGATCCTGCACCTGGCCCGCCATCGCTACAGCGCCAGCAATTCGCTGCTCGAAGCCGCCGAACTGATCACCCGCAGTGCCTGCGAGATCTACAAGATCGACTGCGCGAGCATCTGGTACCTGGAAGACCAGCACCTGCAACCAATCTCGGCGTTCTACCGAGACACCCAGGAATACCGCCTGCCCGAGCCGATCGACGCCAGTCGTTTTCCCGATTACCTCGAAGCCCTGCACACCAGCCGCGCCATCGACGCCCACAACGCCACCCACGACCCGCGCACCCGGGAAATGGCCGAGAGCCTGCGCCCGCGCGACATCAACGCCATGCTCGACGCCAGTATCCGCATCGATGGCCAGGTGGTCGGGGTATTGTGCCTGGAGCAAACCGGCTCGGCGCGCGCCTGGCAAACCGATGAAATTGCCTTTGCCGGCGAGCTGGCCGACCAGTTCGCCCAGGTCATCAACAACCACAACCGGCGCACCGCGACCAACGCCCTGCACCTGTTCCAGCGCGCCGTCGAGCAAAGCGCCAACGCCTTTTTGCTGGTCAACCGCGACGGCGTGGTCGAGTACGTCAACCCAAGCTTTACCGCCATCACCCAGTACAGCACCGATGAAGTCCACGGCCACCGCCTGTCGGAACTGCCGGCGCTGGAAAACTTGAGCGAACTGCTGTTCGACGCGCCGTCCAGCCTGGCCATGGGCAACAGCTGGCAGGGCGAATTCAAGAGCCGGCGCAAGAACCTCGAGCCCTACTGGGGCCAGCTGTCGATTTCCAAGGTGTTCGGCGACAACCGCGAACTGACCCATTACATCGGCATCTACGAAGACATCACCCAGAGCAAGCTGGCCCAGCAGCGCATCGAGCGCCTGGCCTATACCGACAATCTGACCAGCCTGGGCAATCGCCCGGCGTTCATCCGCAACCTCGACGAGCGCTTCGCCCGCGACAGCGACAGCCCGATCAGCCTGCTGCTGGTGGACATCGACAACTTCAAGCGGATCAACGACAGCCTCGGCCACCAGACCGGCGACAAGCTGCTGATCAGCCTGGCCCGGCGCCTGCGCAACAGCCTGAGCCCCGGCGGCAGCCTGGCGCGCTTTGCCAGCAACGAATTCGCCGTGCTGCTCGAAGACACCGACCTGGAGGGCGGCCAGCAGGTTGCCCAGCAACTGCTGCGCACCCTCGACAAGCCGATGTTCGTCGACAACCAGCTGATCAACGTCACCGGCTCCGTGGGCCTTGCCTGCGCGCCGCTGCATGGCCGCGACCCGCAGACCCTGATGAAAAACGCAGGCCTGGCCCTGCACAAGGCCAAGGCCAACGGCAAGCACCAGGTCCAGGTGTTCACCGAGGCGCTGAATGCCGAAGCCAGCTACAAGCTGTTCGTCGAGAACAACCTGCGCCGTGCCCTGACCCAGAACGAACTGGACGTGTTCTACCAGCCCAAGCTGTGCCTGCGCAGTGGCCGCCTGCTGGGCCTGGAAGCGCTGCTGCGCTGGAACCATCCGGAAAAGGGCATGATCCGCCCCGACCAGTTCATCAGCGTCGCCGAAGAGACCGGGCTGATCATCCCTATCGGCAAGTGGATCGCCCGCCAGGCCTGCCGCATGAGCCAGAAGCTGCGCACCGAAGGCCTGGGTAACCTGCAGGTGGCGATCAACCTCTCGCCCAAGCAGTTTTCCGACCCCGACCTGGTCGCCTCGATCGCCAACATCCTCAAGGAGGAAGCCCTGCCCCCGCACTTGCTGGAGCTGGAGCTGACCGAGGGCCTGCTGCTGGAAGCCACCGAAGACACCCACCGCCAGCTCGACCAGCTCAAGCAACTGGGCCTGACCCTGGCCATGGACGACTTCGGCACCGGCTATTCGTCGCTGAGCTACCTGAAGAAATTCCCGATCGACATCATCAAGATCGATCGCAGCTTCATCCACGAAATCCCCGACAACCAGGACGACATGGAGATCACCTCGGCGGTGGTGGCCATGGCCCACAACCTCAAGCTCAAAGTGGTTGCCGAAGGCATCGAGACTGCCGAGCAGCTGGCATTCCTGCGTCGTCACCGCTGCGATGTCGGCCAGGGCTACCTGTTCGACCGGCCGATTCCAGGCAGTGAGCTGATCGATAAGCTCAAACGCTATCCGCGTGGCCCTATCGCCTGACAGCGGCGTTTCTCTCGGGCAATATAGAGTTCATTCAGGCCCCTTCGCGGGGCAAGCCCGCTCCTACCTTTTATCAGCAGAGGAACGATCATGGTCCTGCGCTCGGAGATTCTGGTGAACAAAAACGCCCTGCCCACTGCGGAACAGGCCCTGCCTGGCCGCGAAACGCCGATGACCCTGCCCGAGAAGCATTTCGTCTTCAAGGACACCCCGCTGCTCGGCCCGTTCTTCGAAGGCGCCATCGACTTTGCGATCTTTGGCCTGGGCTGCTTCTGGGGTGCCGAGCGGCGCTTCTGGCAACGTGAAGGCGTGGTCAGCACCGTGGTCGGCTATGCCGGCGGCTTCACCCCCAACCCGACCTACGAAGAAGTCTGCTCGGGCCTGACCGGCCACACCGAAGTGGTGCTGGTGGTGTTCGACAAGGACAAGGTCAGCTACAAAGAGCTGCTGGCGATGTTCTGGGAACTGCACAACCCGACCCAGGGCATGCGCCAGGGCAACGACGTCGGCACCCAGTACCGCTCGGTGATCTACTGCACCAGTCCCCAGCAACTGGACGAGGCACTGGCCAGCAAGCAGGCCTACCAGGCCGAACTGAGCAAGGCCGGCTTCGGCGAAATCACCACCGAGATCGACCAGGCGCCGACCGTGTACTTCGCCGAAGCCTACCACCAGCAGTACCTGGCCAAGAACCCAGAAGGCTACTGCGGCATCGGTGGTACCGGTGTCTGCCTGCCACCGAGCCTGCAAGGCAACTGAGGGATCGACATGTCCGCACCGAGCATGACCCTGTTCCATTCGCCGGCCTCGCCGTTCGTGCGCAAGGTCCTGGTGGTGTTGCACGAAACCGGGCAGACCGACCGCGTGGCCCTGCACGCCGTCAACCTCACTCCGGTCAACCCGGTAGCCGAGCTCAACCAGGGCAACCCGGCGGGCAAGATCCCGGCCCTGCGCCTGGCCGACGGTAGCGTGCTGCACGACAGCCGGGTGATCTGCGAGTACCTCGACCTGCAGCATGTCGGTAACCCGCTGATCCCCCGTGAAGGCTGGCCGCGCTGGCACCGCCTGACCCTCGCCTCGCTGGCCGATGCGATCATGGATGCCGCGGTGCTGACGCGCTACGAGACTTTCCTGCGGCCCAAGGACAAACAATGGGACGCCTGGATCGAAGCGCAACAGGACAAGATCCGTCGTGGCCTGAGCAACCTTGAGCAGGAACACTTCGCCGAACTGGCCTCGGTGTTCGACATCGCCGCCATCGGCGTGGCCTGTGCCCTGGGTTACCTCGACCTGCGCTTCCCGGACTTCGGCTGGCGTGAGCAACAGCCGCAGCTGGCGGGGTGGTATGCGCAAGTCAGTCAGCGTGAGTCGATGCAGGCGACTGATCCTTCGGCTACCTGACATTGCCAGGGGCTGCTGTGCAGCCCATCGCCGGCAAGGCCGGCTCCCACAGTGCATCGGTGTACCGCTGACTGTGTGGGAGCTGGCTTTGCCAGCGATGCAGGCGCCGCGCATTACCAGACAGCAGAGCAATCTCATCCCCGACAAGGCCGGCGCCGACAATCACTTCTGCTGTCCACAGGCCGGCGATGTGGGTCGCCAGCACTGCACCCAATACCCTCTCCTCGCGCAAGCCACTCATGACAGTTTCACCTGGCCAACCCGATACCAGTCCAGGCGACGGGTCAGGACCATGAACACACCCAGCAGGCCGAACAGCAGCAGCGAGCCCATCAGCAGCGCGTAATCCTCGGCCGTCAGCAGGCCGTAGAGCATGCCGTAGAGCAGCGCCAGGCCCAGGGCAAAGCCCATGCCGCGAAACACGCTGTGCAGCACGTGGCACAGGTAGAAGCCGATCAGCAACACGCAGCCCCCCGCCGACAACGCATAGGCCTTGGCAAAGCCCAGGTGCTCGGACAACGACAGCAACAGCAGGTAGAAGAACGCCAGGGCCACGCCCACCAGGCCGTACTGGATCGGGTGCACGCTGAGGCCCTTGAGCACTTCGAAGAGGAAAAAGCCGGCAAAGGTCAGGGCAATGAACAGCAATGCATATTTGATTGCCCGTTCGCTTTTGAGGTACTGGTCCACCGGGTCGACGAAGCTGACGCCGAAGGCACGCCCATTGAAATCATTGCACTGCTCGTTGACCACGCACTGGGTCAAGGCGTCTTCGAGGTTGGTGGAGAAGAACGAGGTTTGCCAGCGCGCCGAAAAACCACCGGCATCGACCTTGCGGCTGCTTGGCAGGTAGTTACCGTCGAAGCTTGGGTGCGGCCAGTTGGCGGCCATGCTTACCGTAGTGCTGCGGCCCATCGGCAGCACGTGCAGCTGTCCGGTGCCTTGCAGGCTGAGGTCGAACGCGTAATTGAGCACGGCCTCGGCCTTGCCATCGATGCCCGGCAACAGCGCATGGACGCCACCGCTCATCCAGCTCAGCTTGGTACCGGCGGCAAAGTCCAGACGCTGCTCGTTGAGCTGCAGTTGCAGGCCTTTTTCGATGCCGCGGATGTCGCTGATGCCCACCACCAGGAACGCCGGATCGAAGCGGTAGTCGGCAAAGTCCTCGGTAATCCCCCAGTTGGCCGGAATCTTGAATTGGCCACTGATGTGATTGTCGGCGTGGAACAGGCGCGCCTCATAGATACCGCGCGAACGCAGTTCGGTGTCGATGCCTGCCTTGAGGTCGAAGGTTTCCGGCAAGAAGTACAGATGGCCGGCGACCTGGCTGGCTTCCTGGTAGCTCTTGCCGTCTTCGGTCTTCCAGCGCCGCTCGATCTTGCGGTATGGCACCACCAGCATCGGCCCGCTGATCTGCTGGGCAAAGCTGGAGCTCTGGGCAATGTCGCGCACCACCTGGTCGCGTTGCTCCTGGCGGTCCTGGATCAAGCCGCCAATCATCAGCAAGGGAATCAGCAACAGTGCGATCAGGATGGCAATGGCACCCAGTTTGTAGCTCAGATTTCGGTTCATGGACGGGACTCCGGTTTCGATGGGCAGAGTCTGCGCAAGCGAAATGGAGCCCTTGGGGAGTTATGTGGAGCCTGTGTGCAGACTCTGTGAAGTTTTCAGCCCAGGCGCTTGGCCGGCAACCACAAACGCACGCGTACGCCGTCCTCGACGTTGGCGACTTCCAGCGCGCCGCCATGCAACTGCATCACCTCTTCGACGAAATTCAGCCCCAGGCCGGTGCTCTTGCGCCCGCTGAACGGTCGCGGCAGCGAGTAGAAACGTTCGCTGAGACGACCCAGGGCATAGTCAGGAATCGCCTCGCCCTGGTTGAACAGGCTCAAGGCCACGCGGCCGTCCCCGTGCTCCAGCTCGAACACCAGCAAACCGCCCGGCGGGGTGAAGTCCAGGGCATTGTCCAGCAGGTTGGCAATGGCCTGGCGCATCAGGAAGGGGTCGCATAACAGCCGCGCAGCGACGGGTACGCGCTGACGCACCTGCAGTTCGCCGCTTTCGATCCGCGCGCCCTGGGCCAGCAGCAGCTCGTCGACCAGCGCCGCCAGCGGCACCTGCTGCTGTTCTTCCAGCTCCTGCATCTGCTCGACCTGGGCCAGGTTGAGCAGGCGCTCGATCAACTGCTGCATGCGCGCACTTTCGCTTTCGATATTGCCGGCAAAGCGCTGGCGCTGCTCGTCGCTCATCGGCCCTTGGAGCAGTTCGGAGGCACCGCGGATCGCCGCCAACGGGCTTTTCAGCTCGTGGGTCAGGGTGTGCACGTAACGTTCGACGTAGTCCTTGCCTTCGAGCTGGGTACGCATGCGCTCCACCGCTGCCGCCAGTTGCCACAGCTCACCGCCCCGGTAATGCGGCAGCGCCGTGCGCTCACCCTCACTGACCGCCTGGGCATAACGGGTCAGCCTGCGCAGCGAGCGCGCCAGCCACCACGACAGCGCCGCGCCCACCAGCAGGCCAAGGCCGATCAGGCCCAGGCCGAGGTACAGCAGGCGCCGCTCGGAGCGGTCGATATAGGGTTGCAGCGACTTGTTCGGCTTGGCCACGGTGACCACGCCGATAATCCTGCCTTCATCGAGAATCGGTGCCGCCACGTGCATCACCGACGACTCCGGATCCTCCGGGTTGCTGCGGGTCGAGCGTGCACCGTACTGGCCGCGCAAGGTCAGGTAGACGTCGTTCCAGCGCGAATAGTCCTCGCCCACCGCCACACCTGCGGAGTCGAGCAACACCTTGCCCTGGGCATCGGTGACGTAGATGCGGTGGTTGACCTGGTTCTTCGACAAGCCCCAGATATCGGCCTTGGGCTGGCGCTGGCCGTAGGCACGCAGCAGTATCGGCAAGCGGCTCTGGCCAAGGGTGCCGGCCTTGACGTCGTCGTGGAGGATTTCCGCAAGCAGGTTGGCGGTGTCGACCAGGGTTTCTTCGGTGGACTGGCGCACACCCGGGCGAATCTGCTCGCGCACGGTGCTGAGGATGAAATAGCCGGTCAGCCCGACGAACAGGAAATACACCAGGAAAATCCGTATTCCCAGGCGCATCAGCTGTGGCTCGGGCTGTAGCTGTAACCGAGGCCCCGGTGGGTCTGGATCGGCTCGGCGTCGGCGGCCACCGCGCGCAGCTTGGCGCGCAGGCTCTTGATATGGCTGTCGATGCTGCGCTCGTAGCCGACATCGGCGGCAACGCCGACGGCATCCAGCAGCTGCTCGCGGCTGAATACTCGCTCGGGTTGTTCCAGCAGGCTTTGCAGCAGGCGAAATTCGTGGCGGGTCAGGCTCAGGGCCTGGCCGTGGTAGTGGATCTGCATGCGCAGGGTATCGACCTGGAACAGCTCCGGGGCACTGGCAAGCGGTTCGGCGCGCGGCGCCATGCGCTTGAGGATCGCCCGCACCCGTGCCGCGACTTCGCGGGGGCTGAAGGGTTTGACCACATAATCGTCGGCACCGATTTCCAGGCCCACCACCCGGTCGATTTCACCGTCGCGGGCGCTGAGGAACATCACCGGCACCTCACTGAAACGGCGCAGTTGCCGGCAGGTTTCGAAGCCGCTGATATCCGGCAGGCCGATGTCGAGGATGATCAGGTCGGCCGGGCGCTGGCGTTGCTGCTCCAGCGCGGCGCTGCCGAGGGTCACCCACTCGGTGCTGTGGCCGTCGCCTTGCAGGGCGAAAATCAGCGTATCGGCAATGGCCGCTTCGTCTTCGACAATTAAAATGTGGGGCATCTGGAGCGGCAAGCCTCAAGCGACAAGCTTCAAGAAGAAGCGGATCGCGTGAAGTTACACTGAACCGCTTTTTCTTGCAGCTTGTCGCTTAAAGCTTGCAGCTTGAGCTGCTCAGCAGCTCGGCTTGTCAGCCGTAAACCGCCGCGCCGGGTTCACCGCCGCCTTGAACTCGCGCAACGCCTTCGCGCCAATCAGCAATGGATAGTTGAAGCTGCTGCGGTCGGTCAGGTTGACTTCGACGGTACGCTTGACGTCGCCCAGGCACAGCTCCAGGTCAACCACCGGCCGCTTGCTGATCTCGGCGCCCTCGCCATCTTCGTCTTCATCGGCACGGTTCTTGATCTTGCTGATGCGTGCCAGCTTGTGTTCGTAGACCTTGCCATCGGCATCCTTGGTTGCGACACGAAAGCGCACCCAGTCCTCACCATCACGGGTGAAGCGTTCGATGTCCTTGGCCGACAGCGAGGCGGTCAGCGCGCCGGTGTCCATCTTGGCCTTGAAGGTCTGGCCACCGACTTCCGGCAGTTTGATGTATTCGTAGCGGCCGTACAGGGTCGGCTCGGCGGCCATGACCGGCAGGGCCAACAGGGACAGCAGTGCAAGTACCGATTTCACAGGATCCGCTTCCTTGAGATAAGACAGTGTTTAGACTGCGAAGGCAGGATAGGTTCGCGGCAATAGCTTATTCAACACAATGTGAAACATTTGTCCGGCAGGAGCAGACCAGAGCATTTGGCGTACGCCGACAGGGTGCTTATCATTGCCGACCGCTTACTTGAATATAAGAGTTTTCTTATGCGCCGCTTGCTGACGGGCATTCTTGTGACCTTGCTGTTGCTGCTCAACACCCTGGTCCTGATCGGCCCGCTGATGGTCTTTGCCCTGCTCAAACTGGTCCTGCCCGGCCGTTACCGCGACTATGCCTCGTGGGCGGTAATGTGGATCGCCGAAACCTGGGCCGAAATCGACAAACTGATCTTCCGCCTGTGCATCCCGACCATTTGGGACGTGCGCGGCGCCGCCGACCTGCGCCTCGACACCTCGTACCTGGCAGTCAGCAACCACCAGAGTTGGGTCGATATCCCGGCGCTGATCCAGGTACTCAACCGGCGCATTCCATTCTTCAAGTTCTTCCTGAAAAAAGAGCTGATCTGGGTACCGCTGCTGGGCCTGGCCTGGTGGGCGCTGGACTACCCGTTCATGAAGCGCTACAGCAAGGCCTTCCTCGACAAGCACCCAGAACTCAAGGGCCAGGACCTGGAAATCACCAAGGCTGCCTGCGAGCTGTTCAAGCGCCAGCCGGTGACCGTGGTCAACTACCTCGAAGGCACGCGTTTCACCGAAGCCAAGCGCGCCGCCCAGCATTCACCGTTCAAGCATCTGCTCAAGCCCAAGGCCGGTGGCGTGGCCTTCGTACTGGCGGCGCTGGGCGAACAGCTCGACGCCCTGCTCGACGTCACCATCGTCTACCCTGGCGACCGGGCGCCGGGTTTCTGGGACCTGCTCAGCGGTAACCTGGCTAAAGTGATCATCGACATCCAGGTGCATGAACTGGATCCGGCGCTGTGGGATGGTGACTACGAGAACGACCCAGCCTTGCGCCAGACCGTGCAGGACTGGGTCAACCAGCTCTGGCACGCCAAGGACGCCCGCATCGAGGCCCTGCGCGCCGAGCTGCGCTGATCAGCCGATGATCGCGTGGGGCAAAAAGCGGCTGCTGTCCTTGGTGATCAGCGAGTTGTCTTCGCGGATACCAATGCCCGCCGGCAGGTCGCCGACCACCCAACTGCCGATCACCGTGTAACTGTCGCCAAAGCGCGGCAGCGCCTGAAACTGCTGGACAATGCTCGGCCCGCCGCCATACGGGCCGTCCTCGACCACACGCTGGCCACTGCCGGTGTGGATCTCGATATTTGCGCCCTCGCGGGAGAAGAAGGGTTTGCGCACCCAGCCCTTCTCCAGAGTCGCGCCCGACGTTTGCTCGATGAACGCCGGCAGCAGGTTCGGGTGGCCCGGGTGGCGCTCCCACAGCAGCGCCAGCATGCCCTTGTTGGAGAGGATTGCCTTCCACGGCGGCTCGACGAACAAGGTGCCGCTGTTGGCAATCGCCGGGCCGTACGGGTCGTGGAAAATGTCTTCCCAGGGGTAGAGCTTGAACAGGCTCGGGATTGGCGCGCCAACGTCATCGACAAAGCGCCCGCCGCGACTCAAGCCGATATCTTCCATATCCACCAGGCGCGCATCCAGCCCGGCACCCATGGCGATATCGCGCAGGTATTCGACGGTGCCGCGATCTTCGATCGAGTCTTTTACCGAGGCAAAGTAGAACGGCGTGGCAAAGGTATGGGCGCTCATCACCTGAGTGAGTTTGTCTTCCAGGCTGTTGAACTGATCAGCACCGGCCGGCAGCCCGCCGCGCTGCATCTGCTGCTCCAGCCACAGGTACTGGAAGAAGCTGGCCTCGTACAGTGACGTCGGCGTGTCGTAGTTGGCCTCCAGCAGCTTGGCCGGGCCCTTGCCGTCGTAGCACAGGTCCATGCGCCCGTAGAAATGCGGGTGGCCATCGCGCCACGAGCGGCGGATCAGGTCGAAGTACTGCGCGGGAATCGCCAGGCGCTCGAGCAGCGCTTCACTGTCGACCACCTCGGCCACCAGTGCCATGCACAGTTCGTGCAGCTCGCGGGTCGGCTCTTCGAGGTCGTCTTCGATCTGCCGCAGGCTGAACTGGTAGTAGGCCGACTCGTCCCAGTAGGGCTCGTCGCCAAAGGTGTGGAAGTTGAAACCGAAGTGCTCGGCGGTGGCGCGCCAGTCCGGGCGCGGGGCGATGGAAATTCGCTTCATTGCCAGGCCTCAGGACGCAAAGCCGCCACGCCCCGAAGCGCGCGAGACAAAGCCGTTGTGGGTGCCAACCGCGAACGGCCGCGCCGAGCTGATCAGCTTGTTCGGCTGGGCCATGGGGATGACCGTTGGATGGGCGCTGCTCACGTGCGCCGGATCGCTGCTGGCACCCGTGCCCCCGCCACCACTCATGACCGCATGCTGCGCGGCTTCGCTGAACGGTTGCGAAGCCGGGTGCGACGTATCCAGGCCGGTGTAGTAGTTGTGGTGTGCCACCTGCTCGGTCAGGGTGCTGACCTTGAACGCGTTGCGTCCGTCTCGCTCGTGGTAGATCGCCTCGGACGAATAGCGCGGGTCGGTATCGGTGTACTCGTAGTAGCCACGGCCGCCGCCGGAGCCGCCGCTCGACGATGAACTATTGGTGGACGAGCTGCTGTCTTCCTCGTCATCGGCATACACCTGGCGTTCGGTGGTCAGGGCGAAGCCTTCCATCGGCGGGATGTAGTTGTTGGCATAGCGCCGGTAGTCGCACTTGAAATAGGCCGCTTCGCAGCCCTCGGCAGTGACGAAGCGCGGCACGTTGGCGGCATGGTGGTTCTGTGCCGCGACCCAGGCCTGCTGGCACACCTGACGCGGCTTGCCGTCCATGACGCAATAGTCGACGTCCTGATAGCGCTTGGTTTCGCTGATGATCTTGGTTGGCCGGTCGCCGCAGGCGGACAGCACCAGGGGCAGACTGCCCAGGGCGACCAGGCGAATGCGTTTGCTGCGTTTCATTGTCGATCGTCCCTGATCAGGCGGCGGGGGTCATGCAGGCGGCGTTGAGCAGGCCGATGCCGATGGATACGGCGGCCAGCAGTATTGCCGAGGCGGTCTCCTGGCGGGCCATCCGTTCAGCCATGCCTTTGACGCAGCGGTTGACCACCACGAACGCCAGCAACTGCACCACGGCAGCGATCAGCGCCCAGACCAGGAAGTCGAGCAGGGAAATCGAATGGGAAATGGCACTGGCCACCGGAATGGCAAAGCCGATCAAGGCACCGGCCAGGGCAATGGCCGCGGCATTGTTGCCTTCGCGGATCAGGCGCAATTCGTTGTACGGGGTCAGGCGGGTGTAGATGAATGCGTAGAGGGCGAACAGCACGGCGGCGCCGAGCATGTAGACCACAAAACCGAGCACGGCCTCGGCAGGCAAAGACATCTTCAGGGCGTCCATGAACATGGCGAATCACACTTCCTTGTAAAACGGGGCGGGACATATAGCACACCGCCCCGCCCGAGCAAATACCTGCCTTAAACGGAAGGTACGCTGCCACCGGTGCCCCACAGGCTGCCCAGGTTCTGCAACAGCGAACCGCCGACGCCTTGCTGGCCGAGGTACTGCAGGATCAGCGGGGCAAACTGGCCGATCATGCCGGTGTCCATGCCCAGTGCGCTGAAGGCGTTGTTCAGGTCATTGGTGTCTTTGACATTGCCCAGCGCATTGCTCAGGGCCGAGGACTTGTCGCTCTTGCCGAGCAGCGCACCCAAGCCATTCAAGCCGCCCAGGGCTTGCTCGCCAGAAAGCAGGTCGAGGCCCGGTACGGCTTTGCTCAATTGCTCGTAATCGCCGCTGCTGAGCTGGTTCCTGGCCAGGCCCAGCAGTGCGCCGGTGCCGCCAATGGCTTGTTCGGGGGTGACCTTGAGTTCGCTGCCGAGGGTATTGAGCAGGTTCGCCGAAGCGGCTGGTGCCTGCACGGCGGCATCGCCGGTGTTGCCCTTGGCGGCATTGTAGACGTTGGCCGCGTCGTTGAGGCTGAAGCCTGCGAAGACCGGGCTGGCAGCCAGGGTCATCAGGGTGACCAATGCGAAACGTTTCATCGAAATACCTCGTCAGCCGTAAAAGGCAGGGAAACGAGGGTTGGACCCTGGGGACGGGGGATTGTTCCCTTGTACCAGGTGGGAGCGGGCTTGCCCCGCGATGCGATGTGACTGACAGACCTCTATCGCGGGGCAAGCCGGGTCGCCGCACCGCTGCTCCCACACCGTGGTTCTACATTTGGTTCAGCTCCCGGTTCTCCAGGGCATCCAGCAAGGCTTCTACCAAGCCCTTGGCCATCTCCACCGAGTGCAAGGTGGACCAGAGAAAGCCCTTGGCTGACTCATCAACCCCTTCAAAAGCCTTGTACCCCGTGTCATAGGCGCAGCGCAGGTACAACGCGATATGTACCAGCGCGTCATGCGGGGCGATACCGGCGTTTACAGAAAAGAGTTGGGGGTGACCGGCTGCACAGTCGCCGAAAGGTTTTTCGAGGGTTGAGCAGAGAGAGGCAGGGGGATCTGGGACGAGTTTTTTCATGATCGGTATCCAATGCGAGTCAGGCTGGCACCGTTCGTTTCCACACGAAAGGTGGCAGCTGTACGCGGGGTGGAAAACCGAGGCATTGGAAAACCCGGCAGACCCGAAGGTCTCCCGCGCACAGCCGCCATAACGACTGCAACCAATACCGTTCAGGTTTCCACACCCGATCGCTGAACCTACAGCGATCCGGAGAGCCTAGAAGGCCGAGTTTCCAAGGGCAATCAGAACGGCATCGACAGACTGCGTAGGTTATTTCCTAGGACCAAAATTAACCAGCCTGGAAATATCCAGAAGTAACACCGCCACCCACCTAGGTGGGAGCGGGCTTGCCCCGCGATGCGATGTGACTGACAGACCTCTATCGCGGGGCAAGCCCGCTCCCACAAAGGTCCTGGCAACATCAAGATTCAATCGGGCCAACTGTCGCCACCGTCCGGCATCTACCTTGAATATTCACCAACCAAGGAGCCAAGACATGGACAGTCCCGCTTCCCATCGCCTGCGCCGCGGTCGTTTCTCCGAACCCGGCCGTATGTACCTGCTGACCAGCATTACTCGCGACCGAGTGCCAATATTCGACAATTTCCACGCCGCCCGCTGCATCCCCAAGCAGTTTCGCCAGGCACAACTTGAAGGCGCCGCTCGTACCTTGGCCTGGGTGGTGATGCCCGATCATGTGCACTGGCTGATCGAACTGCGGCAGGGCTCATTGGCCTGCCTGATGCGCCGCTTCAAGTCACGCAGCCGCTGTGCGCTGTACAAGCTCGGCGCACTGCAAGGCGGGCTGTGGCAGCCTGGGTACCATGACCATGGGTTGCGTCGGGAAGAGAATGTATGCGCGGTGGCGCGCTATGTGGTGGCCAACCCGCTGCGGGCCGGGCTGGTGAAGAGGCTGGGAGATTATCCGCATTGGGATGCGGTTTGGCTGTGAAACCCTATCGCAGGGCAAGCCCGCTCCCACAGGTACAGTGGGAGCGGGCTTGCCCCGCGATGTTTTTAGGCGGCGCTGAACAGCTTGTGCGGATCGATCACGAATTTCTTCGGCACACCGGCATCGAACTCGCCATAGCCTTCCGGCGCCTGGTCCAGGCTGATCACCTGTACGCCCACCACTTCAGCAATGTTGATGCGGTCCCACATGATCGCCTGCATCAGTTGGCGGTTGTACTTCATTACCGGCGTCTGCCCGGTGTGGAAGCTGTGCGACTTGGCCCAGCCGAGGCCAAAGCGGATGCTCAGGCTGCCGATCTTCGCTGCCGCATCCACCGCGCCCGGGTCTTCGGTAACGTACAGGCCAGGGATACCGATCTTGCCCGCTACGCGCACCACGCCCATCAACGAGTTGAGCACGGTGGCCGGGGCTTCGTGCTTGGCGCCGGCATGGCCGTGGCCACGAGCTTCGAAGCCCACGGCATCGACCGCGCAGTCGACTTCCGGTTCGCCCAGCAGGTTGGCAATCTGTTCGTGCAGCGGAGTGTCCTGGGACAGGTCGGCGATTTCAAAACCCTGGGCCTTGGCGTGGGCCAGGCGCACCGGGTTGACGTCACCGACGATAACCACCGCCGCCCCCAGCAGGCGCGCCGAGGCAGCCGCTGCCAGGCCCACTGGACCGGCACCGGCGATGTACACCGAGCTGCCCGGGCCCACGCCGGCGGTCACCGCACCGTGGTAACCGGTGGGGAGGATGTCCGACAGGCAGGTCAGGTCGCGGATTTTCTCCATGGCCTTGTCGCGGTTCGGCAGTTTCAGCAGGTTGAAGTCGGCGTACGGCACCAGCACGTACTCGGCCTGGCCACCGGTCCAGTCACCCATGTCGACATAACCGTAGGCACCACCGGCGCGGGCCGGGTTGACGGTCAGGCAGACGCCGGTGTGTAGCTCTTTGCACGAGCGGCAGCGGCCACAGGCGACGTTGAAGGGCACCGACACCAGGTCACCGATCTGCAGGTTCTCGACGTCCCTGCCCTTCTCGATGACCTCGCCGGTGATTTCATGGCCCAGGACCAGGCCGACCTGGGCAGTGGTACGGCCACGGACCATGTGCTGGTCGGAGCCACAGATGTTGGTGGAAACCACCCGCAGGATCACCCCGTGCTCGATCTTGCGACCGCGCGGGTCCTGCATTTTCGGGTAGTCAATCTTCTGCACCTCGACCTTGCCGCCGCCGAGATACACCACACCACGATTACCAGACATGCTTTCACCTCGCTAAAGTTTGTTGTTATGTAGCGGTGTAAAGTGCGCTGCCCGGGGGCGGCGCTGTGTTACTGGAATCTGTTTTTGCCTTGAAGGCCTCATCGCGGGGCAAGCCCGCTCCTACCGGTGTGGGAGCGGGCTTGCCCCGCGATGGCGGCCGTCAGAGCACTACCGTCCTGTTGGCGTTGAGGAACACCCGCCGCTCGATGTGATACCCCACCGCCCGCGCCAGGGTCAGGCACTCGATATCGCGCCCCTTGGCAATCAGGTCTTCCGGGTAATGGCTGTGGTCCACCGCCTCGACGCCCTGGGCGATGATCGGCCCTTCGTCGAGGTCGTTGTTGATGTAGTGCGCCGTGGCGCCGACCAGTTTCACCCCCTTGTTGTAGGCCTGGTGATACGGCTTGGCGCCCTTGAAACCGGGCAGCAGCGAGTGATGGATGTTGATCGCCCAGCCGTCGAGCTTGCGGCACAGTTCGGGCGACAGCACCTGCATGTAGCGGGCAAGGATCACCAACTCGGCGCCGGACTCCTCGATCACCTGCAGCACCTTGCGCTCTTGCGCCGGCTTGTCATGCGGGTCGAGGGCAAAGTGGTAATAGGGAATGCGGTGCCAGTGGGCCAGGGGCTCGAGGTCCGGGTGGTTGGAAATCACCGCCACCACCTCCATGCTCAACTGGCCGATGCGCTGGCGATAGAGCAGGTCGTTGAGGCAGTGATCGGCCTTGGACACCATGATCACCACTTTCGGCCGGTGCTTGGGCGCGGTCAGCTCGAACAGCATGCCGAACGCATCGCCCCGCTCGGCCAGCCCTGCGCGAAAGCTGGCCTCGTCGAAGTCATCCGGCTGGCGGAATTCCACGCGAATGAAGAAGCGTCCGGACAGCCGGTCATCGAACGAATGGTGCTCAGTGACGTAGCAGTGCTGTTCGAACAGGTAACGCGTCACCACATCCACCGTACCCAGCAAGCTCGGGCAATCGGCGGTGAGAATCCAGGTGTCCGGGGCACGACTCATGGCATTGCTCCTTAAGCCTGAATGCTCAGGCCGTATTCGGCGGAGGCGTCCTGCAGCCACAGCCACCAGTAGTCGGAGAAGCTGCGGCGGATCAGCAGCTCCCAGGTTTCTTCACCGGTACGGCGGATCACCAGTTGCGACTTGGCGAACACCGTGCCAACCGCCTTGCCCACCGGGAAGTTGTTTGGATGGACATCATAGCTGGTGGATTTCATCAGCACGTCGCGCACATTGGGGCCGCTCAGTTCCAGCAGGGTTTGCCCGCCGCTGACGTTGACGATTTGAATGTGCAGGCCATCGAGGGCATCGCGCAGTTTTTGCTCGACGGCAAATTCCTCGCCGCCGGGAACGATCAGCAGCCACTCGTCCGGGCTCAGCCATTGCAGCGATGTCTCGCCGTTGGCGACCACGGTCAGGGCCACCGGCAGCTCCAGGCCCAGGGCCTTGAACACACCGCCGGCGAAGGCCGGATCCTTGCCATCACCACGAATGGTCAGGTGGCCAAGGAGTTTTTTCTCGCGCAGGGAGACCCCGGCGTTCTTGCGGCCCTTGCCGACCAGGCTGGGCAAGTCGGCGTGGTGCAGTGGTGTTTCAGCCTTGGCATCGTTGCCGGGGCGTTGCTGGTAGACGTTGATCGTGCTCATTACACACCTGCCTTGAATTCGCGTTCGGTAGGGCAAGTAACGTGTGGGAGCCGGCCTTGCCGGCAATGCAAGGCGCAGCCTTGCCAAAATCGGAGCCGCTACGCGCCCCATCGCCGGCAAGGCCGGCTCCCACAGGTCATCTGGCCAACAAGTCGATTAGATGTTCTGCCGCTCGCCCTTCGGATCGAAGAACACCGAAGAACAGATCTCCGCCTCGATCACGCTGCCATCGGCCTGGGGCGAGTAGACCCGCTCGCCGATGCGCTTGAGCCCGCCCTTGACCACGCCCATGGCAAACGAATAACCCAGGGAGTTGCTGGCGTAGCTGGAAGTAACGTGACCGACCATGTCCATCGGGATCGGTTGTTTCGGGTCAAACACCAGTTGCGCGCCTTCGGGCAGCCATTTGTTCGGGTCGACCGGCTTGAGCCCGACCAGTTGCTTGCGGTTCTCGCGCACGCAATCTTCGCGGTTCATCCCGCGCCAGCCGATCCACGAGAACGGTTTGGTACGGCCAACACACCAGCCCATGTTGAGGTCGTCCGGGGTCATCGAGCCGTCAGTGTCCTGGCCGACGATGATGAAGCCCTTCTCGGCCCGCAGTACGTGCATGGTTTCGGTGCCGTACGGGGTCAGGTTGTATTGCTTGCCGGCAGCGACGATTTTCTCCAGCACGCCCATGGCGTAGTTGGCCTGGACGTTGACTTCGTACGACAGCTCGCCAGTGAACGAAATGCGGAACACCCGCGCCGGCACACCGCCGACCAGGCCTTCCTTCCAGGTCATGAACGGGAAGGCGTCCTTGTCCAGGTCGATATCGGTCACTTCACTGAGCAGCTTGCGGCTGTTGGGGCCCGACAGGGTCAGGGTCGCCCAGTGGTCGGTGACCGAGGTGAAGTACACCTTAAGCTCCGGCCATTCGGTCTGCTGGTAGATCTCCAGCCACTGCAACACCCGCGCCGCGCCACCGGTGGTGGTGGTCATGATGAAGTGGTTATCGCCGACGCAGGCAGTGACGCCGTCGTCAAAGACCATGCCGTCTTCCTTGCACATCAGGCCGTAGCGGGCCTTGCCGACGTCAAGCTTGGTCCAGGCGTTGGTGTAGATGCGGTTGAGGAATTCGCGCGCGTCCGGGCCCTGGATGTCGATCTTGCCCAGGGTCGAGGCGTCGAGCAGTCCGACGCTGTCACGCACCGCCTTGCACTCGCGAGCCACGGCGGCATGAATGTCTTCGCCGTTGCGCGGGAAGTACCAGGGGCGCTTCCATTGGCCGACGTCTTCGAACTCGGCGCCGTTCTTCACATGCCAGGCATGCAGGGCGGTGAAGCGTACCGGCTCGAAAAGGTGCCCGCAGTGCCGGCCCGCCACTGCGCCGAAGGTGATCGGCGTGTAGTTGGGGCGGAACATGGTGGTGCCCATTTCCGGGATGGTGATGCCCATGGAGCGGGCGGCAATCGCCAGGCCGTTGATGTTGCCGAGCTTGCCCTGGTCGGTACCAAAGCCCAGGGCGGTGTAGCGTTTGACGTGTTCGACCGACTCGAAGCCTTCGCGGGTGGCCAGTTCGATGGCGGCGGCGGTGACGTCGTTCTGCTGGTCGACGAACTGCTTCGGCGCCCGCGCAGTGTTCTTGTCGTGGGGCACCTGGAACAGCGCCACGGTGGGTTCTTCCTGACGCGCCAGGACTTTCGGGATCACCCCAAGCACGGCCTTGAAGCCGGCTTCGGTGGCGGCACGCACGCCGCCTTCAAAGCCATCGGCGAGGGTGTCGCCGAGGGCGAACACACCGTTGATGCCGCCCACGCACACGCGTTTTTGCGGTGCTTCGCCGGGCACGAAACCAAGAATGTCTTCACGCCAGACCGGTTTGCCGCCCAGGTGCGAAGCCAGGTGCACGACCGGGCTGTAGCCGCCGGAAGTCGCGACCAGGTCGCAATCCAGCCACTCGCCGGGGCTACTGACTTTATGGGCTTTGACGTCGATGGCGGCAACGCGGGCTGCGCTTACATGCTTGCTGCCACGGGTCTCGATCACCGCGCTGGAGGTGAGGATGCGGATGCCTTTGGCTCGCGCTTCTTCCACCAGCGAACCGCGCGGGTTGTGGCGGGCGTCGGCGATGGCGACCACGTTCAGGCCGGCGTCGTGCCAGTCCAGGGCCACGCGGTAGGCGTGGTCGTTGTTGGTCGACAGCACCAGCTTGCGGCCCGGCGCCACGCCGTAACGGCGCACGTAGGTCGATACCGCACCGGCGAGCATGTTGCCCGGCACATCGTTGTTGCCATACACCAGTGGTCGCTCGTGGGCGCCGGTGGCCAGCACCACGCGCTTGGCGCGCACCCGGTGCATGCGCTGACGCACCTGGCCGATCGGCGCGTGATCACCGAGGTGGTCGGTCAGGCGCTCGTGAATGGTGAGGAAGTTGTGGTCGTGGTAGCCGTTGACCGTCGCCCGTGGCAACAGGATGACTTCCGGCAGTTCCTTGAGCTCGGCCACTACTGCCGCAACCCAGTCGGCGGCCGGTTTGCCGTCGAGGGTTTCACGGCTGTCGAGCAGGCTGCCGCCGAACTCTTCCTGCTCATCGGCGAGGATCACCCGCGCGCCGCTGCGACCCGCTGCCAGGGCGGCGGCCAGGCCGGCGGGGCCGGCGCCGACCACCAGCACGTCGCAGTGGTGGCTCATGTAGTCGTAGCTGTCCGGGTCGTTTTCCAGCGGCGCACGGCCAAGGCCCGCGGCTTTGCGGATGTACTTCTCGTAGGTCATCCAGAACGACTGCGGGTACATGAACGTCTTGTAGTAGAAACCCGGCGGCATCAGCTTGCCGCCGACCTTGCCGAGAATGCCCATGACGTCGTTGTTCACATTCGGCCAGCCGTTGGTGCTGGTGGCGACCAGGCCGCTGTACAGCGCCTGCTGGGTGGCGCGCACGTTAGGCACCTGGGTGGCTTCGGTGGCGCCGATCTGCAGGATGGCGTTGGGCTCTTCGGAGCCTGCGGCGATGATCCCGCGGGGGCGCGAGTACTTGAAGCTGCGCCCGACGATGTCGACGCCATTGGCCAGCAGCGCGGCGGCCAGGGTGTCACCGGCAAACCCCTGGTAGGTCTGGCCGTTGAAGGTGAAGCTCAAGACTTTGCTGCGGTCGATGCGACCACCGTTGGACAGGCGATAGACCTGGCTCATACCTTTTCTCCCTGACCACTGACTGCCAACTGCGGGCTGGTGCTTTTGCCGGTGACCTGCGGCTTGGCGCCGATCGGATAGGTTTCCAGAATTTCGTAGGTCAGCGTGTCACGCGTGGCGTTGAAGTACTGACGGCAACCGGCGGCGTGAATCCACAGCTCGTGGTGCAGGCCGCGCGGGTTGTCGCGAAAGAACATGTAATCGCCCCACTCCTCGTCGGAACAGGCGTTGGGGTCCAGCGGCCGGGGAATGTGCGCCTGGCCTGCGGCGTGGAACTCCTCTTCGGAGCGCAGCTCGCCGCAGTGGGGACAGAAGATATGCAACATGGGGATTTCTCCTGTTAGTGGGCGACAGCGGCGGCGCCGTGTTCGTCGATCAGTGCACCGTTGTGGAAACGGTCGATGGAAAAGGGTTTGGCCAGCGGGTGCATTTCGCCCTTGGCCAGGCTGGCGGCGAAGACGTTGCCCGAACCGGGGGTGGCCTTGAAGCCGCCGGTGCCCCAGCCGCAGTTGAAGAACATGTTCTTCACCGGGGTCTTGGAGATGATCGGGCAGGCGTCCGGCGTGGTGTCGACGATGCCGCCCCACTGGCGGTTCATGCGTACCCGCGAGAGGATCGGGAACATTTCGACGATGGCCTGCAGGGTGTGCTCGATCACCGGGTACGAACCGCGCTGGCCGTAGCCGACCCAGCCGTCGATGCCGGCGCCGATGACCAGGTCGCCCTTGTCCGACTGGCTGATGTAGCCGTGCACGGCGTTGGACATGATCACGCTGTCGATGATCGGCTTGAGCGGCTCGGACACCAGCGCCTGCAGCGGATGCGATTCGATCGGCAGGCGGAAACCGGCAAGCTTGGCCATATGCCCGGAGTTACCGGCAGTGACCACGCCGACGCGCTTGGCACCGATGAAGCCCTTGTTGGTCTCGACACCGATGACCACGCCGTTTTCCTTGCGAAAGCCGATCACTTCGGTCTGCTGGATCAGGTCGACGCCCAGGGCGTCGGCGGCACGGGCAAAGCCCCAGGCCACGGCGTCGTGACGGGCGACGCCGCCACGCCGTTGCACGGTGGCGCCGATGATCGGGTAGCGGGTGTTCTTCGAGCAGTCCAGGTACGGAATCTCTTCGGCCACCTGTTGGGCATTGAGCAGCTCGCCGTCGACACCATTGAGGCGGTTGGCGCTGACCCGGCGCTCGGAATCACGCATGTCCTGCAGGGTGTGGCAGAGGTTGTAGACGCCGCGCTGGGAGAACATCACGTTGTAGTTGATGTCTTGCGACAGCCCTTCCCAGAGCTTCATCGCGTGCTCATACAAGTGCGCCGACTCGTCCCACAGGTAGTTGGAGCGGACGATGGTGGTGTTGCGCGCGGTGTTGCCGCCGCCCAGCCAGCCCTTCTCGACCACCGCCACGTTGGTGATGCCATGCTCCTTGGCCAGGTAGTAGGCGGTGGCCAGGCCGTGCCCGCCACCGCCGACGATGACCACGTCGTAGACTTTTTTCGGGGTTGGCGTGCGCCACATGCGCTGCCAGTTTTCGTGGTGGCTGAGTGAGTGCTTGAAGAGGCCGAAGCCTGAGTAACGTTGCATAGTCTTTACTCCTGGACCACTCAGCGATAAACCGGAAAATCTGCACAAAGTGCCGACACGTTCTTCGCAACATCGGCCTCGACATCGGCATCGCCGAGGTTATCGAGGATGTCGCAGATCCAGCCGGCCAGCTCCACGCACTGGCTGACCTTGAAGCCGCGGCTGGTGACCGCCGGGGTGCCGATACGCAGGCCGGAGGTGACGAACGGCGACTGCGGGTCGTTGGGTACGGCGTTCTTGTTGACGGTAATGTGGGCGCGGCCCAGGGCGGCGTCGGCATCTTTGCCGGTCAGGCCCTGGCGGATCAGGCTGACCAGGAACAGGTGGTTATCGGTACCACCGGAGACCACGTCATAGCCGCGCTTGATGAACACCTCGGCCATGGCCTGGGCGTTGTCGATCACCTGCTGCTGATAGGTCTTGAAGCCAGGCTCCAGCGCTTCCTTGAAGCACACCGCCTTGGCGGCGATCACATGCATCAACGGGCCGCCCTGGGCGCCGGGGAACACTGCGGCGTTGAGCTTTTTCTCGATCTCTTCGTTGCTGCGCGCCAGGATCAGGCCGCCACGCGGACCGCGCAGGGTCTTGTGGGTGGTAGTGGTGACCACGTCGGCGTACGGCAACGGGTTCGGGTACAGCCCGGCGGCGACCAGGCCGGCGACGTGGGCCATGTCGACGAACAGGTAGGCACCGACCTTGTCGGCGATCTGACGGAAGCGTGGGAAATCGAGGGTTTTCGAGTAGGCCGAGAACCCGGCGACGATCATCTTCGGTTTGCTCTCCACCGCCAGGCGCTCGACTTCGTCGTAATCGATCAGGCCCGTCTTGGTGTCGATGCCGTACTGCACGGCGTTGTACAGCTTGCCCGAGGACGACACCTTGGCGCCGTGGGTCAGGTGCCCGCCGTGGGCCAGGCTCATGCCCAGAATGGTGTCGCCGGCCTGCAACAGGGCCAGGTACACGGCGCTGTTGGCCGAGGAGCCGGAGTGTGGCTGGACGTTGGCGTAATCGGCGCCGAACAGCTGCTTGGCGCGGTCGATGGCCAGTTGCTCGACTTTATCCACATGCTCGCAACCGCCGTAGTAGCGCTTGCCGGGGTAGCCCTCGGCGTATTTGTTGGTCAGGCCGCTGCCCTGGGCCTGCATGACACGCTTGCTGGTGTAGTTTTCCGAGGCGATCAGCTCGATGTGATCTTCCTGGCGTTGCTCTTCGGCATTGATCGCCGCCAGCAGTGCATCGTCGTAACCCTGAATCTGGTCTTGCTTGCTGAACATCGCAGTTTCTCCCGGCAGCGGCATCGGTTCTTGTCGGGCAATTGCCCTTTTCAGCGATGGTATGACCGACGCAGACAGCCCAGATGCCTACGGACGCCACACAAAGGTGCGTTTACGACATGGGGGCCGATGTCGCCTGCATCGCTGGCAAGCCAGCTCCCACACGGTCACTGTGGGAGCTGGCTTGCCAGCGATAGGCGGCCACCCGGAACTTGGTTTAGAGTGCTCACCTGCGTCGTTCACAGGACAGTGTCATGCCAGATAAAAGCCAGCAATTCGCCAGCGACAACTATTCAGGTATCTGCCCGGAAGCCTGGGCCGCCATGGAAAAAGCCAACCAGGGCCATGAGCGCGCCTACGGCGACGACCAATGGACGGCACGCGCCTCGGAGTATTTCCGCAAACTGTTTGAAACCGACTGCGAAGTGTTCTTCGCCTTCAACGGCACCGCGGCCAACTCGCTGGCGCTGTCGTCCCTGTGCCAGAGCTATCACAGCGTGATCTGCTCGGAGACCGCCCACGTCGAAACAGACGAATGCGGCGCCCCCGAGTTCTTCTCCAACGGCTCCAAGTTGCTCACCGCGCGCAGCGAAGCCGGTAAGCTGACCCCCGAGTCGATCCGCGAAGTGGCGCTCAAGCGCCAGGACATCCACTATCCCAAGCCGCGCGTGGTGACCATCACCCAGGCCACCGAGGTCGGCAGCGTCTACCGTCCGGAAGAGCTCAAGGCCATCAGCGCCACCTGCAAGGAGCTGGGCCTGAACCTGCACATGGACGGCGCGCGCTTCAGCAACGCCTGCGCGTACCTTGGCTGCAGCCCGGCCGAGCTGACCTGGAAAGCCGGGGTCGATGTGCTGTGCTTTGGCGGCACCAAGAACGGCATGGCGGTGGGCGAGGCGATCCTGTTCTTCAACCGCCAGCTGGCCGAAGACTTCGACTACCGTTGCAAGCAGGCCGGGCAACTGGCGTCGAAGATGCGCTTCCTGTCGGCGCCCTGGGTCGGCCTGCTGGAAGACGGCGCCTGGCTGCGCCATGGCGTGCATGCCAACCGCTGCGCGCAGTTGCTCTGCGAACTGGTGCGCGATGTGCCAGGAGTTGAGCTGATGTTCCCGGTGGAGGCCAACGGGGTGTTCCTGCAGATGTCGGAACCAGCGCTGGAAGCCTTGCGCAACAAGGGCTGGCGTTTCTACACCTTTATCGGTAGCGGTGGCGCGCGGTTCATGTGCTCGTGGGACACCGAAGAAGCGCGGGTGCGTGAGCTGGCGGCGGATATCCGGGCGGTGATGGGGGCTTGAGGGCCTTATCGCGGGGCAAGCCCGCTCCCACAGGTACGGCATGCACCTTACTTGTGGGAGCTGGCTTGCCAGCGATGAACTCACCCCCGATTTAAAGTCTGAACCCACCCATCTGCCGCGCCAGATCATCGGCCAAGCCGCGTAACGCCTGACACTCCTGCCGACAGCCCTGCACATCCACTGCCGTTTCCCGCGCCAGGTCGGAAATCCCCTGCACGGTGCGATTGATCTCCTCCGTCACCGCCGACTGCTGTTCGGTCGCCGTCGCCACCTGATGGTTCATGTCACTGATGTGTTCGACCTGATCGGTGATCGTGCCCAGCGAAGCGCCGGTCTGCTGGCTCGACTCCACGCCCGTGCCGGTTGCCGCCTGGCCGGCCTGCATCGATGCGACCGCACTGCCCGCGCCATGCTTAAGGCGCAGGATCATCTGCTGCACTTGATCGGTGGACACCTGGGTGCGCCGCGCCAGGGTCCGTACTTCATCGGCGACCACGGCAAAGCCACGGCCCATCTCACCCGCCCGCGCCGCCTCGATGGCGGCATTGAGCGCCAGCAGGTTGGTCTGCTCGGAGATGCTGCGGATCACCGCCAGCACTTCGTCGATCGACGCCACTTCCGTGGCCAGCTCACCCACTGCACTCGCCGCCTGGCCAATCTCGCTGGACATGCCCTCGATATGGGCAATCGAGCGGCGTACCACTTCGCGGGCCTGCAGCGCTTCGGTGCGCGCGGTTTCCGACGCCACGGCAGCGTTACCGGCGTTCTGCGCAATGTCCTGCACGGTCAGGCCCATCTCATGCACGGCAGTGGCGACCATTTCGGTCATTTCCTGCTGGCGGTCGGAACGTTCGGCGGTGTTCTCTACCACTTGCGTCACTTGCGCTACCGACGCGCGCAAGCGTTCGCTGGTATTCAGCACTTCGCCAATCAGGTCACGCTGGCTGTCGAGAAAGCGGTTGAAGCCACGGGCCAGGTCGCCCAGCTCGTCTGCGCGGTTTTCGTCCAGGCGCTGGGTCAGGTCGCCGCCGCCATTGCCGATGGCCATCAAGGCCCCCGTCACACGCCGGATGGGGCGGACGATGCCGCGGGCCAGCAGCACCACCAGCAACAGCGATACCAGCGCGACCGCTGCACCAATCAGGCTGGTCAGCCAGACGGTCTCACGTACCTGGGCATAGATCTGTGCTTCTGGCACCTCGGCGACCAGGGTCCAGTTGAGGTCACGCAGCGGTAGGCTGAGGGCCAGGTAGCCCTCGCCATCGCGCTCGAAGCGGCTGCTGTGCAGGCCCTGTTCACGGCTCAGGACCACCTTGGCAGCCTCGCCACCGATCTGCTCGGCGAGCTGCTGCTTACCGCTGAACGCCGACTGCGGATGCACCTGGATCAAACCGTCGCCGCGCACCAGCATCACCCGCCCACGTTCGCCGAAGCTGAAGTTGTGGATCAATTCGGAGAGTTCGGTCATACGCAGGCCAAGCCCGGCGATACCCACCAGTTGCCCGGCTTTCTCCACCCGATAGTCGATGAACAGTGCCAGTTCGCCGGTGCTGCCGTCGGTGTCGATGTTCAGCAGGCGCGGGTTGCCACTGTCGATAAAGCCGAAAAACCACTTGTCCGCCGGGTTGCTGCGGCTGAGGGTGCGGTCCAGGCCTTTCTCGTTGTAATAGTGGTTGCTCGCTGTAGCGGCAAACAACGCGGTAAAGGCATGGTTCTGTTTGCGCAGGGCTTCGAGGTACTCGATAAATTGCGGCGCCTGGGTGCTGTCTTCCCCCGCCGCCAGCCAATCGCGCAGCAACGTGTTGTTGGCAATGTCGGCCGCCGCCGTCAACGGTCGGCCAAGCATGCGCTCGATGTCGTTACGAATCGCCTCAATGCTCGCCGGCAAGGCGGTGTCGACCAGGTAACGCTCGGTCAGGCGATTGACCGCCACGCTATAGATGCCGACCACGATCAGAATGCTCAGCAACAGCGCTGCGCCCATGCTTGCGATCAATTGCCACTGGATACTGCGCCGCCAGAACTGCATGTATTTCCCCTGGGTAAATAAGCCCTGTAGTGCAAGAGACAGGCCAATTGTATACAACAGGAAATACAATCTGATCCACAGCAAAGCCGGCCCACCCTCCCGAAGGTGGTGAGCTGGCAAAAGGATGTAGCGGGGGCTTGGACGCGATCAGCTGTTGCTGATGGTCCGGGCAATCACATCGACCGTGGCGTTGACTTGCTCTTGGTAACGGTCGAGGGCCTGCTGGTGCTGCTGTTGCAGTTCGATCTGCTGCGAGCACAGGTTGAGGGCTGCCAGTACCAGCAGCTTGTCACCGATCAGGGTCGGGTACTTACGCTTGGTATCGGCCAGCGAGGCGTTGAGCATCTGCACCGCTTGCGCCAGCGCTTGCTCCTGGCCTTCGGGGGCCTTGATCGAATAATCGCTGCCGAGGATCGACACGACATTGATCGGCTGCGCTGAGGTTTTCATGCGTTCACGGTACCAACGCTGGCACGCTCAACCAGGGCCTGGATGCGCGCGGCGGTGGCGCCCTGTTTTTCTTCCTGCTCCAGCAGGCTCAGTTGCAAGCTGTCGTTTTCATCTTTGGCCTGGGCCAGTTCGGCACTGATCTGCGCGTTGCGCTCGGTCAGTTCCTGATTCTTCTGCACCAGGTCGCTGACCAGTTGCTCCAGTTGACTAAGGGAAGTTTCCAACATGATTGCCTTCTCGGGGTGTTTCAGGGGGCGCACACGATAAAGAAAAGTCCGCGTGCTCGCCAGGGATATCGGGTTTAGACGCTTCGGCCTGGTGCAGATTGACCCACCGATAGCCCTGCGGTTCCCCGTTTTGTCTACCACCGGTCAGGAAAAAAGTTAGCTGCCTCACAATTTCATCTTCGCCCGCTCAAGTCTTTTCCCGGCCGACCGATAGGCATGGCAGTCCTGAATCTGCCGCACGGATAACGTGCCCTTTCCCCTCCTGGATACCACCATGTCCCTACGCAACATGAATATCGCCCCGCGCGCGCTTCTGGGCTTTGCTCTGATCGGTGCGCTGATGCTGGCCCTGGGTCTGTTTGCCCTGAACCAGATGAGCAAGATTCGCCAGGCCGGCGAAACCATCGAAACCTCGACGGTGCCGAGCATCACCAACCTCGACCAGTTGACCCAGCTGACCCTGCGCCTGCGCACCTTGTCGTACCGCCTGCTGCTCAACCGCGAAGCCGGCACCCTGCAGGCCACCCTCAAGCTGATCGACCAGCGCAACCAGCAGATCGACGAAGCGCGCCGGGTGTACGAGCCGCTGATCTCCGGCAACCAGGAGCGCTCTGCCTACAACCAGTACGTGCAGCTGCTGGGCCAGTACCGCCAGCTGGAAAACCGCATGCGCCTGGCGTCGCAGAACAATGACCTGGAGACCCTGCGCAACCTGATCAACCGCGACATGCTCGACAGCTCCGAGCAGATCAACAGCGTCATGGATCAATTGATCAGCATCAACACCGAGCAAACCAGCGAGATCAACCGCACCGCCGCCGACCAGTACTCCAACGCTGTTGCCCTGGTGATCGGCTTGCTGCTGGCTGCCACTGCCCTGACCCTGATCTGCGCCCTGCTGCTGACCCGCAGCATCGTCAAGCCGATCGACGAAGCCCTGCAGGCGGCCGAACGCATCGCCGAGGGCGACCTGACCCGCAGCATCCAGGCCGAAGGCCAGGACGAAGCTGCGCGCCTGCTCAAGGCCATGGCCAAGATGCAGAACAAGCTGCGCGATACCCTGCAGCAGATTTCCGGCTCCGCCACCCAGCTGGCGTCGGCGGCTGAAGAGCTGAACAGCGTCACCGACGAAAGCGCCCGTGGCCTGCAGCAGCAGAACAACGAAATCGAACAGGCCGCCACCGCCGTCACCGAGATGACCAGCGCCGTGGAAGAAGTGGCACGCAATGCCGTGAGCACCTCGGAAGCCTCCAAGGAAGCCACCCGCTCGGCCGGTGACGGCCGTGACCTAGTGATGGAAACCGTCAGCGCCATCGAGCGCATGAGCACCGACGTGCAAGGCACCGCCGAACTGATCGGCAATCTGGCGGAAGAGTCGCGCGATATCGGCAAGGTGCTCGACGTGATTCGCGGCCTGGCCGACCAGACCAACCTGCTGGCCCTGAACGCCGCCATCGAAGCGGCCCGTGCCGGTGAAGCCGGCCGTGGCTTTGCCGTGGTGGCCGACGAAGTGCGTGCCCTGGCCCACCGTACCCAGCAGTCGACCAGCGAAATCGAACGGATGATCGGCAGCATCCAGGGCGGCACCGAGCAGGCGGTCAACTCCATGCGCAACAGCACCGAACGCGCCGAGTCGACCCTGAACATCGCCCGTGGCGCCGGCCTGGCGCTGGAAACCATCACCGGTGCGGTCGCCGAAATCAACGAGCGCAACCTGGTGATCGCCAGCGCGGCCGAAGAGCAGGCCCAGGTCGCCCGCGAAGTGGACCGCAACCTGGTCAACATCAACGACCTGTCGGTGCAGTCGGCCACCGGCGCCCACCAGACCAGCGCGGCCAGCGCCGAACTGTCGCGCCTGGCGGTGGACCTGAGCGGGCTGGTGGCACGTTTCAGCGTGTAACGCAAACGCATCGCGGGTCAAGTCGCTACTCAGTACTCGATCCGCACATCCCCTTTCGGTACGCTGCAGCACGAAAGGATATAGCCTTCGGCGACGTCTTCATCGGTGATGCCGCCGTTGTGCTCCATCTCCACTTCCCCGCCCAGCTTGAGCACCTTGCAGGTGCCGCAGATGCCCATGCCACAAGCCTTGGGGATCATCAGCCCGAGCTTGGCCGCCGCCGCGTGCACAGTCTCGCCCGGGGCCACGCGGATACTCTTGCCGGTAGCGGTGAATTCCACCTGGTGCAGGTCGCCGGCGTCCACCTCGGCGGCTTCGGCGGCCTGTTCGGCGTGTTCCACAGCATCGGCCTTGACCTCGGCCGGGGTCGCGCCGAACGACTCCTCATGGTAGCGGCTCATGTCGTAGCCGCTGCTTTCCAGCAGGCGCTTGACCGCGTTCATGTACGGCGTCGGGCCGCAGCAGAAGATCTCCCGCTCCATGTAGTCGGGGGCGATCAACTCCATCAGCTTCTGGTTCAGGTAGCCGCGGTAGCCCGCCCAGGGCTCGCCCAGGCCATGCTTCTCGCAAATGATGTGCAGGCTGAAGTTGTCGATCCGCGAGGCCATGTGCTCCAACTCGCGGTGATAGATGATGTCTTTCGGTGAGCGCGCACTGTGGACGAAGACCATGTCGACATTGCCGTTGGTGTCGTAGAACCAGCGGGCCATGGACATCACCGGGGTGATACCGACGCCGCCACTCAGGTACAGCACCTTGGGGCTGGGGAAATCCATGGCGTTGAACAGCCCCACCGGGCCGTGCACCGCCAGCTCCTGGCCTTCGTGCAGGGTGTCGTGCAGCCAGTTGGAGACCTTGCCGCCGGGCACGCGCTTGATGGTCACCGAGAAGCTGTAGGGCACCGACGGAGAGCTGGAGATGGTGTAGGAGCGCATGATCGGCTCGCCGTCGATCTCCAGCTCCAGGGTGACGAACTGCCCGGGCTTGAAGAAGAACATGATCGGCTGGTCGGCCATGAAGCAGAAGGTGCGCACATCCCAGGTTTCCTGGATCACCTTGACGCAACGGACGATGTGGCGGCCGTTGGCCCAAGTCTGGGTGCTGACCGGATTGAGGAAGCTGTTGGACATGCTCGTCTCCACGGCCGACTGCGGCCTGATGGCTGCGATTCTGCTTAAGCCGCGCAGGCAACACTTACCCATCCGCGACATTGGCGTGCTTATCGCGACCAGCCCCCGGCTACAGGGGCTGGCGCGTCGGAAACGGATCTGATCATGTCGCCCATGGATATGGTTCAAGCGCTCTTCGAACGCACACTCCATCGCAAATGATCCTGCTGTATTTGTGCCTTGCGTCGCCATAACAACGATTAGCCACTTTCACCGGCCACAAGCACTGGCCATGAGGACCTACACGATGGACGTCACCGCAACTTTGAGTCTGGGCGATCCACTGGAACCTGCACGCAAGGCCACCGCCGAGATGCTGCAGAGCCGCGAGCGGACCTTCTCGCTGCCACAGCCGTTCTACTGCGACGAGCGCCTGTTCCAGATCGACATGGAAGAAATTTTCCAGAAGGAATGGCTGATCGCCGGGATGACCTGCGAAATCCCGACCAAGGGCAACTTCATCACCCTGCAGATCGGCAAGAACCCGATCCTGGTGGTGCGCGGTGCCGAAGGCCAGGTGCATGCCTTCCACAACGTCTGCCGCCATCGCGGTTCCCGCCTGTGCACCAGCGACAAGGGCAAGGTCGCCAAGCTGGTCTGCCATTACCACCAGTGGACCTACGAGCTGGACGGGCGCCTGCTGTTCGCCGGTACCGAGATGGGCGCCGACTTCGACATGAAGCAGTACGGGCTCAAGCCTGTGAACGTGAAGACCGCCGGTGGCTACATCTTCATCAGCCTGGCCGAGAACCCGCCAGCCATCGATGACTTCCTCGCCACCCTGACCCACTACATGGAACCCTACGACATGGAGAACACCAAGGTGGCGGTGCAAACCACCTTGATGGAAAAGGCAAACTGGAAGCTGGTGCTGGAAAACAACCGCGAGTGCTACCACTGCAGCGGTTCGCACCCTGAATTGCTGAAAACCCTCCTGGAGTGGGACGACGTCACCGACCCGCGCGCCGACCAGGCGTTCAAGGACCACGTCGCCGCCTCGGCCGCCGCCTGGGACGCCGAGAAGATCCCCTACGCCCACGCCAGTTTCGGCCTGCGCAACCGCATCGTACGCATGCCGCTGCTCAAGGGCACGGTGTCGATGACCCTGGACGGCAAGCAGGGCTGCCAGAAGCTCATGGGCCGGATCAAGAACCCGGACCTGGGCTCGATGCGCATCCTGCACCTGCCGCACTCCTGGAACCACTGCATGGGCGATCACATCATCGTCTTCACCGTGTGGCCAATCAGTGCGCAAGAGACCATGGTCACGACCAAGTGGCTGGTGCACAAGGATGCGGTTGAAGGTGTCGACTACGACCCGGCGCGCATGCGCCAGGTGTGGGATGCCACCAACGACCAGGACCGGCGCCTGGCGGAAGAGAACCAGCGCGGGATCAACTCGACAGCGTACCAGCCGGGGCCTTATTCGAAGACCTACGAGTTTGGGGTGGTGAATTTTGTCGATTGGTACAGCGAGCGGATGCTGAGCAACCTGGGGGCGGCACCGGCGCCTTACCTCAAGGGTGTGGCTGCGCAGTAAAGCGGGGTCGCTTTGCGGCCCATCGCCGGCAAGGCCGGCTCCCACAGGTGGTGTGTATACCTGCAAACCCTGTGGGAGCTGGCCTTGCCAGCGATGGGGCCGTACCAGCCTGTACAAAATTTGACCACCTACCGCAATCCCCCGGCCCCACTGGGCCCGTCAACACAGCAAACACTTTACCCACAGGACAGCCCACAGCTAATGTGGGCAAGTCGTTGTTTTTCCCGCTAAATTTTATTGGTCAATATTTGATCAATTCTCTGCGCGCCTTTAAATACAAGGCTCACAGCGGAAGGCGAACACCTTATCCACAGAGACGCCAACAGACTTTGTGTGCAAAAGTCCAAGCCCCGAAAAACCCTTGTGGATAACGCTTCGAGAAGCCGAAACACTGGGCCTGTACAAGTAAAAATGACACAATTGAGTGTTTTTTGATCAACCGTGCGCAGCCCTTGCCCCACGGGCCTCTCAGCCATGGGCGAACATATTATCCACAGACCCGCCAACAGCGATTGTGGGCAAACTCATCGCCGGCCAGGGAAGAAAACCTCGAAAAATCCGCAACTTAGCCTGATCATTTTTTGACCATAACGCCGAAGGGCACGCAATGCGTGCCCTCCAGCCATGCACAAACACTTTATCCACAGATCGGCCAACAGACTTTGTGAGCAACTGTCAGCGCAGCACACCCTCTTCCACCAGCAGCTTGAGGATGGCTTGTGCACCGTCCTGAGGGCTGACGTCCTTGAGTACTTGCCCACCGCCGCCACTGGCCTTGGCGGTGGCGGCTTTCATGCGGTCGGCGCCGCTCTTGGCCTTGATCACTTTGAGGCGCTTGGGCCGTGGCTTGGCCGGTTGCAGTTCGGCACTTGTGAATAACTCGTCTTCGATGATTGCCACCTGGCGCGCGGCCAACACCCCACGCCGCGCCGGGCCAAACGCGCTCTGGCGCGGCTTGGGCGCGGCGTTATCCACAGTGGCGAGCAACGGCAGGCGCACCTTCAAGCGGCGCCGCTGGCCCCGTGGCAGGGCCTGCAGGACCTGGGCCACGCCGTTGTGGATAGACTCCACTTCGGCAAGGCCCACCACCAACGGCCAGCCCAGGCGCTCGGCCAGCAGGAACGGCAGCATCCCCGAACCTTCGCCGGTTTCCGCCTGGCTGCCGGTCAGCACCAGCTGGGCACCGGCGTCGCGCAGATAGTCGCCCAGTACGCCCAGGGCATCGGCGCCTTGCGGCTGTTCCAGCACGTCAATGTGTTCCAGGCCCATGCCCAGGTAGGCGCGCAAGGCCGGCTCCTGCGGGTCGCCGGCATGCAGCACCTGCAAGTTATCCCCAGCCAGCTGCAGGCCCAGTTCCACCGCCCGGGCGTCCTGTTCGGCGCGGCGGCTGCGGCCGGAGCTGGGGTGGGCACCGATTGAAACCAGACTGATGACCTTGGTGTGCATAGTTATCCCCTGCCCTTAGGCCGCATCGCGCTTGGCGTCGTTGCGGTAGTTTTCCACAGCCTCGATCAGCGCCTGGAGAATCGCCGCGCTGTCGCCGATCACCGACAGGTCGGCACGCTTGATCATGTCGCAGCCCGGGTCCATGTTGATCGCCACCACCTTGTCGCAGGCCCCGATGCCCTGCAGGTGCTGGATCGCCCCGGAAATACCCACAGCCACATAAACCCGCGCGGTCACCCAGGTACCGGTAGCACCGACCTGGCGATTGCGCGGCATGAAGCCGTCGTCCACGGCCACCCGCGAAGCGCCTTCGGTAGCGCCCAGCGCAACGGTGGCGCGGTGGAACAGGTCCCAGTCCTTGACGCCGTTGCCGCCCGAGACGATGAACTCGGCCTCGGCCATGGCAATGGCGGCCGGGTCGACGGCCACAGGGCCGAGGTCTTCAATTCGCGACAAGCTGCGCACAGCGCTTGTGGATAACTGCACCGGCAAGGCTTCGTGGCGAGTTTCGCTGACCGGTTCCGCGCATTCGGCAGCCGCCAGGATCAACCGTGGCAGGCCGCGGATCAGGTCCTGCTGGCCAGCGCCGGCGCGGCCGCTGCATTGCCCGTCCTTGACCTGCCAGACGCGCGTAGCCGGGCGTTCGCCAATGGCCGCGGCAAAGCGCCGGCCCAGCTCGCCGCCACCGGTACGACTGTCCGGCAGCAGCCAATGGCGTGGGCTGTACTGGTTATCCACAGCGCGCAGACCCTGCACCAGTTGCTCCGGCGCATAACCTGCGAACTCGTCGCCTTCGATCACCAGCAGGCGATCGACGCCGGCTGTGGAAAAGTTGCTTTCCTTGTGTTCGCCAAACACCATCGCCAGCACCGCACCGTCACTGCCGGCCAGGCTGCGGGCCAGGCCCAGCAGGTCGCGGTCGTGGCTGCCCAGGCGGCCGCCGACCATGTCCGGGACCACGGCGATGTAGAACGCCGGCTGCGCCACCTGGTGCAGCGGCAATTGCACCGCCGCTGCTGCCGTGCGCTTGCTGCTGCCGCCCTGCTGAGCGCCGCTGCGATCGATGCGCTTGATGCCGTTGGGGCCGATGAAGCCGACCCCATGGGGGTTCTTGCGGATGATGCCGTTGGGCCCCATCCAGCTGTGCTGTTGGCCCTGCTGCATGGCCGCGTGCAGCGGGTGCAGGCGGTTGCGGGCGATCCACTCGGCGCGCGGATCACGGCGAATAATGTCGCTCATCAGTGCACCTCCGCGGGTTCACGCTTTGCCGGGGCGGGTTTGCTCGCCTGGGCCTGTTCTTCGAGAATGGCGTCGGCGACCAGCTCCGCCAGGTCCTTGATCAACGGACGCGGCTCGACCACGCCTTCGAGCATCGCCGTGCACTGTGGACAACCCACGGCCACCAGCTCGGCAGCGGTTTCGCGGATGTCGTCCATGCGCATGTCGGGGATCCGTTGCTTGCCAGGAATATCGGTAATCGGCGCACCGCCGCCACCGCCGCAGCAGCGCGAGCGAAAGCCCGAACGCTGCATCTCCTTGACCTCGATACCGAGGGCGCGCAGCACTTCACGCGGCGCCTCGTACTCGCCGTTGTAACGACCCAGGTAGCACGGGTCGTGATAGGTCACGCTGCCGCCCTTGTGCTGGCCGAGGTTGAGCGCGCCAGCGGCGATCAGTTCGGCGATATAGGTGCTGTGGTGCTGCACCAGGTAGTTGCCGCCGAAGGCACCGTACTCGTTCTTGAGCACATGGAAGCTGTGCGGGTCGCAGGTGACGATGCGCTTGAAGTTGTACTTGGCCATGGTCTGGATGTTGCGCCTGGCCAGTTGCTGGAAGGTCGCTTCATCGCCCAGGCGCCGGGCCACGTCACCGCTGTCGCGCTCTTCCAGGCCGAGCACGGCAAAGTCCACTTGCGCGGCTTTCAGCACTTTGACAAACGCCCGCAGGGTGCGCTGGTTACGCATGTCAAACGCACCGTCGCCGACCCAGAACAGCACCTCGGCGGTCTTGATGTCGCCGAGCAGGTTGAGGTTGAGGTCCGCCGCCCAGTTCATCCGCCCGCCCGGAGCAAAACCGCCGGGGTTGTCGGTGGCGATCAGGTTGTCCAGCACCTCGGCGCCCTTGTTCGGCGTCGCGCCTTTTTCCAGGGTCAGGTGACGGCGCATGTCGACGATGGCATCGACGTGCTCGATCATCATCGGGCACTCCTCGACGCAGGCGCGGCAGGTGGTGCACGACCACAGGGTCTCGGCGTCGACCAGGCCGTTGACGATGGGCTGGTGCGGGTTGCCGCCATGCTCGCCGATCGGTTTGCCAGGGTACGGGCTGCCAGCGAACTTGGCATCGGTGCCGCCGGCCAGGCCGACGACCATGTCCTGGATAAGTTTTTTCGGGTTCAACGGCTGACCGGCAGCAAAGGCCGGGCACACCGCTTCACATTTGCCGCACTGCACGCAGGCATCGAAACCGAGCAGCTGGTTCCAGGTGAAGTCCTTGGGCTTTTCCACGCCGAGCAGGGCTTGTGGATCTTCCAGATCGATGGGCTTGAGCCCGGTCGAACGGCCACCGCCAAAGCGCTCGGCGCGCCGGTGCCAGGCCAGGTGTAGGGCACCGGCGAAGGCGTGCTTCATCGGCCCGCCCCAGGTCATGCCGAAGAACAGCTCGGACACGCCCCACAGCACGCCAATACCCAGCAGCGCCACCAGCAGCCAGCCGCCGAAGCCCTCAGGGAGAATCCCGGCCACCGGCAAGGTGGCGATGAAGAAGCTCACGGCAAACACCAGCAGGCTTTTCGGCAGGCGCATCCACGGGCCCTTCGACAACCGTGAAGGCGGGTTGAGGCGACGTTTGTAGACGAACAGCGCACCGGCAAACATCAGTACGGTGGCGAACAGCAAGGCATAGCCAAGAATCTTGTTATGCAGGCCAAAGCCATGCACCAGGATCGCCAGCACCGCTGCCAGGACGAAGCCGCCAGCCGTGGCCACGTGGGTGTTGGCCATGTACTTGTCGCGGGCGACCACGTGGTGCAGGTCGACCATATAGCGCCGTGGCATGGCCAGCAGGCCGCCCAGCAGATCGACCTTCGACGGCCGACCCTGGCGCCACATCCGCACGCGCCGCAGCGCGCCAAGGACGGCAAGGCCCAGGGCGGCGAACAGGAGGATGGGGATAAGGGTGTTCAACATGGGAAGCTCCCAAAAGACACTTCAGTGCCTTGCCAGGGGATCACTGTGGGAGCTGGCCTTGCCAGCGATGCAGACACCGCGCAACAACAGACACGGCGTCGATCCCATCGCCGGCAACGCCGGCTCCCACAGGGGTAGTAACACACCAGCATTCAGTTGCCGGTCGATCAGAAATCCTTGCACAGGCGCAAGGCGTCGTAGATGGCCGCGTGTGTATTGCGCTGCGCCACGCAGTCACCGATGCGGTACAGCAGGTAGCCTTCGCCCGGTTGGCTGAGGATCGGCTGCGGCTTGATCGCGAACAGGGCTTCGATATCGATCTGGCCCTTGTTCCGCGAACCTTCCTTGAGCCCGTAGTACAGCGCCTCGTCCGGCCGCACGCCGTTCTCGATCACCACCTGGTCGACCACCCGCTCCTCTTTGGCGCCGGTGTATTCGTTCTCCAGCACCGCCACCAGCTTGTCGCCCTCGCGGTAGACCTTTTCCAGCATCAGGTCGCCGGTCATGATCACTTCCTTGGGGTACATGCTGCGGTAGTAGGTCGGGAACGACGTGCCACCGATGGCCACGCCCGGCTTGATGTCGTCGGTGACGATCTCCACCTGGCTGCCTTTGTCGGCGATGTAGTCGGCCACCGACATGCCGGTGAATTCGCAGATGGTGTCGTACACCAGCACGTTCTTGCCCGGCGCCACCTTGCCGTCGAGCACGTCCCAGCTGCTGACCACCAGCCCTTCGGCGGCGCCCCAGTGTTCGTTCTGCTCGATGTAGGGATGGCCGCCCACCGCCAGCACGATAATGTCCGCACGCAGGTCCTGGATGGTCTCGATATCGGCCGCAGTGCCCAGCCGCAGGTCGACCTTCAGGCGCGCCAGCTCCAGCTGATACCAGCGGGTGATACCGGCGATCTGGTCGCGTTGCGGCGCCTTGGCAGCGATGCTGATCTGCCCGCCGATGGCGTCTTTCTTCTCGAACAGGGTGACGTCATGGCCGCGTTCGGCCGCCACGCGAGCGGCTTCCATCCCCGCAGGCCCGGCGCCGACCACCACCACCTTGCGCTTGGGCCCGGTGCTTTTCTCGATGATGTGCGGCACGCCCATGTATTCACGGGAGGTTGCCGCGTTCTGGATGCACAGCACATCCAGGCCCTGGTACTGGCGGTCGATGCAGTAGTTGGCACCGACGCACTGCTTGATCTGGTCGATCTGGCCCATCTTGATCTTGGCGATCAGGTGCGGGTCGGCGATGTGCGCGCGGGTCATGCCGACCATGTCGACATAGCCGCCTTCGAGGATGCGCGTGGCCTGGTTGGGGTCCTTGATGTTCTGCGCGTGCAGCACCGGAACCTTGACCACTTCCTTGATGCCGGCCGCCAGGTGCAGGAACGGCTCGGGCGGGAAGCTCATGTTGGGGATAACGTTGGCCAGGGTGTTGTGGGTGTCGCAGCCCGAACCGATCACGCCGAAGAAATCCAGCATGCCGGTGGCGTCGTAGTACTTGGCGATTTCCTTCATGTCCTCGTGGCTGAGGCCATCGGGGTGGAATTCGTCACCGCAGATACGCATGCCCACGCAAAAATCCGGGCCCACTTCGGCACGCACGGCCTTGAGCACTTCCAGGCCGAATTTCATCCGGCCTTCAAAGGTACCGCCCCATTCGTCGGTACGCTTGTTGACCCGCGGGCTCCAGAACTGGTCGATCATGTGCTGGTGCACCGCCGACAGCTCGACGCCGTCCAGGCCGCCTTCCTTGGCCCGACGCGCGGCTTGCGCGTAGTTGCCGATTACCCGCCAGATCTCTTCCGGCTCGATGGTCTTGCAGGTGGCACGGTGCACCGGCTCGCGCACCCCAGACGGCGACATCAGGGTTGGCCAGTTGAAGCCGTCCCAGCGCGAGCGGCGGCCCATGTGGGTAATCTGGATCATGATCTTGGCGCCATGCTTGTGCATGGCATCAGCCAGGTTCTGAAAGTGCGGGATGATGCGGTCGGTCGAGAGGTTCACCGAGGCCCACCATTCCTGCGGGCTGTCGATCGCCACCACCGAGGAGCCACCGCAAATGGCCAGGCCGATGCCGCCCTTGGCTTTCTCTTCGTAGTACTTCACGTAGCGCTCGGTGGTCATGCCGCCGTCGGTGGCGTAGACCTCGGCGTGCGCGGTGCTCAGTACCCGGTTGCGGATGGTCAGTTTACCGATCTGGATCGGCTGGAACATTGCTTCGAAAGCCATGGCGGGATCCTCGACTTACAACGGCTTGACGATGAACAGGCCGTCGTCGTGGCCTTCTTCCGAACCGCCGTAGACCTGCTCGGCGACCGTGCGAATGGTGCTGCCGCGGGCCGCCAGGATCTGGTCCATGGCCCCGGCGAACCAGCCGGTAAACATGTAATCGACCTTGCGCCCGACCTTGCCGTACACATAGACGAACGCCGAATGCTCGAGCTTGACGCTGGCGGTGCCCTTGTCGAGGTCGATGTCCTGGATCTTGAACAGGCCCCAGCCGCGCTGGGACAGGCGCTTCATGTAGTGCTCGAACACCGCCACGCCTTCCAGGCCATGGCATTCGGCTTCTTTCTCGCACCAGTGCCAGGCGGACTTGTAGCCGGCCTTGTAGAGGATCTCGGCATAGGCGTCGGCGCCCAGCACTTCCTCGATCCCCATGTGGTTGTTGACGAAGAAATGCCGTGGCACGTACAGCATCGGCAGGGCATCGCTGGTCCAGACACCGGTTTCGCTGTCGACTTCGATAGGCAATTGCGGGGCGATCTTGGCCATGGAAACTCAACTCCAGAAATTTTGGTTGGCTGCCCCTGCGCCTGTGGCAGGGGTCGGAAGACGGTTACTGGCGGCTTATTCGCCCCAGACATCCTTGAGCACGTTGATCCAGTTCTCGCCCATGATCTTGCGCACCACGCGCTCAGAATGGCCGCGCTTGAGCAGGGTCTCGGTGAGGTTGGGGAACTCGCCCACGGTGCGGATGCCCAGCGGGTTGATGATCTTGCCGAAGTTGGTCAGACGCCGGGCGTAGCCCTTGTCGTGGGTCAGGTATTCGAAGAAATCCTGGCCGTGGCCCTGGGTGAAGTCGGTACCGATACCGATAGAGTCTTCACCAACGATGTTCATGGTGTATTCGATGGCTTCGGCGTAGTCATCGATGGTCGAATCGATGCCCTTGGCCAGGAACGGCGCGAACATGGTCACGCCGACGAAACCGCCGTGGTCGGCAATGAACTTGAGCTCTTCATCGGACTTGTTGCGCGGGTGTTCCTTGAGCCCGGAAGGCAGGCAGTGGGAGTAGCACACCGGCTTTTTCGATTCGAGGATGACTTCTTCGGAGGTCTTGGAACCGACATGGGACAGGTCGCACATGACCCCGACGCGGTTCATCTCGGCGACGATCTCGCGGCCAAAGCCCGACAGCCCGCCGTCACGCTCGTAGCAACCGGTGCCGACCAGGTTCTGGGTGTTGTAGCACATCTGCACGATGCCTACGCCCAGCTGCTTGAACACCTCGACATAGCCGATCTGGTCTTCGAAAGCATGGGCGTTCTGGAAGCCGAAGAGGATGCCGGTCTTGCCCACTTCCTTGGCCTTGCGAATGTCGGCAGTGGTGCGTACCGGCATCACCAGGTCGCTGTTCTCGCGGATCAGCTTCTGGCTGGCGGCAATGTTGTTGACCGTGGCCTGGAAGCCTTCCCAGACCGACACCGTACAGTTGGCCGCAGTCAGGCCGCCCTTGCGCATGTCCTCGAACAGCTCGCGGTTCCATTTGGCAATGATCAGCCCGTCGATAACGATGCTGTCTGCGTGTAATTCGGCTGGGCTCATCAGGCTGTCCCCTTTATTGGTAAAACCTGCGCCGAATCGTCTGCCGGCGCTTTGGGGCCAGCATATGCCTAGGGGCAATGTCGCCCAGATGCAAAAACGACAGGGGAATTGCCGAAAGCGTCAAAGAGCGACAAAGGGCTGCTTTGACCGCCTGCGCCACAGTCTTTAACAGTTTTCCGACAATCCGCTCAAAGATTGCCGACCGCCTCTGCCCTAGCATGAACTGCCCCCCATTGCGCCCAGGTGCCCCATGCTTCGCCTTGCCTTTCTGTTCAGCCTGCTGCTCGTCAACTCCGGCTGCAGCGAACGGGCACCCGCAAGCCTGCCGCCGATCCGCCAGGGTGACTATCAAGCGGTGATCGAACAGTTGCGCCAGAGCATCCCCGAGCAGATGCGCAAGAACCATGTGCCGGGCCTGTCCCTGGCGCTGATCGACGGCCAGACGCTGGTCTGGGCCGAAGGTTTCGGCCTGGCTGACGAGGCGCTGCAAATACCCGTGACCCCCGCCACGGCGTTCCGCGCCGGCTCGCTGTCTACGCTGTTCACCGCCAGCGCCACTTTGCAACTGGTCGAACAACAGCGCCTGAACCTGGATGCCCCGCTGTCGCAGACCCTGCCGGAGTTTCGCGTGCGTTCGCGCTTTCATGCCGATGCCCGCAGTGCTGACCGGGCTATCACCCTGCGCCGTTTGCTCAGCCACCAGGCTGGGCTACCCAGCGAATTTTTGCCGAACCTGCACAGCGCTGATCCATTGACGCACCTGCCGCAAAAAGCCGGCGAGCTGTGGCTTAACCATCCCCCCGGCATGCAGATGGCCTATTCCAACCTGGGCTTCACCCTGCTCGGCGCCGCCATCGAGCGCAGCAGCGGGCAACCCTTCGAAACCCGCCTGCAGCAGCACTTGTTGAAACCCCTGGGCATGGCGCACTCAAGTTTTATCGGCACCAGCAGCCTGCAGCCCTACCGCGCCCGCGGCTACCTGCAGGGCCAGCGCAGTAAGGACCCGGAAATTCGCGACCTGCCGGCTAGCGGCTTGTGGACCACGCCTCGGGATGTCGGCCAGTTCGTGCAAATGCTGTTCGCCCAGGGGGGCTTCGACGGTCGGCAAGTGCTCAATCGCCAGTCGATCGAACAGATGTTCCGCCAGCACAATCGCGCTAATGGGCCGGACGTCGATTGCCCGATTGGCCTGGCCTGGTACCTGGGCCCTTGCGGTGATCCACGTATAGGGCCGCAACTGCAGCAATGGCAACACAGCGGCTCGACCGGAGATTTTGCTGCGCAACTGAGCGTGCTGCCCGAGCCGAAACTGGCAGTGGTGGTGATGGCCAATGCCGATACCGCCGAAGCGCTGGTCAGCGACCTGGCCACCCAGGCCCTGCGCCTGATGCTGCAGGCCCACGGTAGCCAGCTGGCTTGCCCGCGCGACTGTCAGCCGAGCTTGCCGCCGCTGCGGCTCTGAACCTCAGGCTTCGTTGTGCGGCCAGCTCAACACGAACAGGGCGCCGCCACCGGCGCAGTCACGTACTTGAGCGTGGCCCTCGTGCCACTGCGACACTCGCCGGACCAGCGCCAGGCCAAGACCGTAGCCACCGGTGCGGCGATCGCGGCTGGTGTCCAGGCGGGTAAACGGCTCGAAGATCTTCTCCCGGGCGACCAAGGGCACGCCCGGGCCGTCGTCTTCGACAAACACCTGATACAGGTCGCCTTCGCGTACCAGGCTCACCCGCACTTCACGCTCGGCGTAGCGGATGGCATTACGCAGCAGGTTGATCACCGCCCGCGCCATGAACCGCGGCTCGATGCGAATGTTTTCAACCGTACAGACACTCAGCGTCAGCGCTACACCAGCGGCTTCCGCTTCCAGGGCGACGCTGCCAAGCACGCTGTCGATCCAGTCGGCGGCCTGGATGGTTTCGCGTTTGATCTGCGCCGCACCATGCTCAAGGCTGGCGTAGGTCAACAGCTCGGAGACCATCTCCTCCAGGTCGCCCAGGTCGGCATGCATATCGTCGATCAGCGGGCCACAGGCGCTCTGGTCGGCCAGGCGGCGCAACTGTTCCAGTTCGAAGGTCAGCCGCGCAATCGGCGTACGCAGCTCATGGGAAACGGCATTGGTCAGCTCGCGCTGGTTGGCGATCAGGCCTTCGATACGCCCGGCCATCTGGTTGAAATGCTCGGCCAGCTCACGAATGTTCGAGCGCCGCGACAAATGGATGCGCGAACGCAAGTCATTGTCACCAAAACGCTGGGCCGCCAGGCGCAAGCGCTCAAGGTCGCGCCAGTGCGGCCAGACCCAGCAGAACACGGCAATGCCGAGCAAGCTGGCGAACATGGCGTAGGCACTGACGGTAAAGGCTGTGGTCATGCGTAAATCGGGCGGCAAACTGACGCTCAACAACTGGCTGCCATCATCGATGGGAATGATGAAGCGGCTGACATCATCGGAAATCAGCATCTGCCCGTCGGCCAGTAACGCCTGATCTTGCCGGCCCAGTTGCAACTGGCTGGCCTCGACCAACTTGAGAGTCATCCCGTAGTGAGGCTGCAGCTCATTCAGGCGCTGCGGACGTTGTGCGGCAGGCAATGGCCGCAGTTGCTCCACCAGACTGTAGGCCGGCCCGCGCATCGACTCGCGATAGTAAACATCGTCGCTGGTTTTCAGGTACCAGTCGAAAAACGTGTTGATCGACGGCACTGCCAGGGCGAAGGCTATGACCAGGGTGATGAACAAGCCGAGAAACAACCGCAGCATCTACAGCTCCCAGGCAAAAGGATTGAACAGGTAACCCTTGCCCCACACCGTCTTGATGCACACCGGCTCGCGGGGGTTGTCGCGCAATTTGCCGCGCAGCTTGCTGACATAGACATCGACGCTACGGTTGAAGCCGTCAAAGGCAATGCCGCGCAGGCGATTGAGGATGTCATCGCGCGACAGGGTCTGCCCGGCGGCACTTGCCAGCAGCCAGAGCAGTTCGAACTCCATGGTGCTCAACTCGATCGGTTCGTCACCCAGATGCGCTTCGCGACTGGCCCGGTCGATGCTCAAGTTCCCGAAGCGCAAGCTGTCGCGCCCAAGCGGCTCGCTGCCCTGGCGGCGCTGCAGGGCGCGCAGGCGCGCCAGTAGCACCGGTGGCTTGATAGGCTTGATCACATAGTCATCGGCACCGGACTCAAGGCCAAGGATATGGTCCAGGTCGTCCTCGCGGGCAGTCAGGATCACGATCGGGGTGGCCGCCTGGCTGCGAATCGCCCGGCACACCTGCAGGCCGCTCAGGCCCGGAAGCATCAGGTCGAGCACCACCAGCGCGGGCTTGAAATGCACAAAGGCCTCCAGTGCCTGGTCTCCACGATGCACGCAGTGCACCTCGAAGCCGTGTTCGGCCAGAAAGTGCGCAACCAGGCCAGCCAGTTTCAGGTCATCCTCGACCAGCAGTACCTTGATCAGTCCGGGGCTTTCCATGGCGTTTCCACAGGGTAGTCTGGATAAATGACAAAACGCCGAGTTTATGTGCGCCTTTATGAAACGTCTGTGAATAAGTGTTCACTCAGCCTGCACGCTTTTTCACAGGTGCAACGGCTACCCTGTTCTTTGCTGCGGCGCTGAGCGAGAATCGGCGCCCATGTTCGCGAAGCTTCCGGAGGATGTCGCAGATGAGAACGATGGTAGGGCTGGCCCTGGTATTGCTGGCATTCGGCGCCTATGCCGAGGACGACGAAAGCACCCCGTGCGACAACGTCGAAACCGACCAGCAAAGCTATGAATGCGCTCAATACAGCCGCACCACCGCTGAACGCGAACTCAATGCCGCTTTCGATGACCTGCTGCAACGCATCGGCGAGCAGTACGAGGGCCAGGACGCCAAGGTTGCCGACCTGAGCAAGCGCCTGCGTGACGCCGAAGCCATCTGGAAGCAACTGCGCGATGCCGATTGCAAGGTCGAGACCTTTGACGTCAAGCCCGGCAGCAAAGCCTTCGAAACCGCGCAGAACACCTGCCTGGCCCAGCGCAGCGACGATCGCTCGGAGTACCTGCAATCGCTCGGCCTGCAATAACCCCTGTCCTGAGGTATGAATGAAAGTCTGCGGAATCGAAATCAAGGGCAGCGAAGCCCTGCTCGCGGTCGCCACCCTCGAAGCTGGCGCCCCGGCGCACCTGGCCCTGGGTACCAAGAAGATCGCCCTGGAAGACGATGACCTGGCGGACAACGTCAAGGCCTTCGCCCGCCAGGCGCGGCAATTCTTCAGTGACAACGCCATTACCCACCTGGCGATCAAGAAGCGCAGCAAGAAAGGCGAATTCGCCGGCGGCCCGACCACCTTCAAGATCGAAGGCATCCTGCAGTTGCTCGACGGCTGCGAAGTACAGCTGCTGTCGCCGCAAACCGTCAGCGCCCAGGCCAAGAAGCACGCCATCGAGCTGCCCGCCGGGCTCAACAAGTACCAGCACGAAGCCTACAAGTGCGCCTGCGCGGTGCTGCTCAAGGCACGCTGAGTGCGGGTTTGGCGGTAACCTGGACGCGATCATCGCGCGGGCAGCTGTTAAAGCGCGCGCGGTAGCAGCGGGTGAAGTAGGACGATGACTCGAACCCGCAGGCGATGCTCACCTCCAGTACGCTGAGGTCGGTCTGGCGCAGCAGTTGCCGGGCCTTGTCCAGGCGCAGGCGCAGGTAGAAACCACTGGGGGTGTCGTGCAGGTACAGGCGAAACAACCGCTCCAGTTGGCGCCGGGTGATCTGCACCGACTCGGCCAGCACCAGGGTATTGAGCGGTTGCTCGGTGTTGCGCTCCATCTCGCCGATCACCTGCACCAGTTTCTTGTTACTGATCCCATAGCGTGAGGCGATCTGCATGCGCTGGTGATCCTGGCGCGGGCGGATACGGCCGAGCACGAACTGCTCCGACACCTGGATCGCCAGCTCCGGGCCGTGGGCCTGGGCGATCAGGTCGAGCATCAGGTCGATCGACGCGGTACCACCCGCCGAAGTGATACGTCGGCGATCTACTTCGAACAGCTCCTGGGTTGCCTGCAACTGCGGGTAACTTTCCTTGAAGGCTTCCAGCGCTTCCCAGTGCAGGGTCACCCGGTGGCCGTCGAGCAGCCCAGCCTCGGCCAGCACCACGGTGCCGGTGTCGATGCCACCCAACACCACGCCCTCGTGATCGAGCTTGCGCAACCAGTGCTGCAGGACCGGGCCGAAGCTGCGCAGTGGCTCGAAACCGGCCACCACCAGCAGGGTCGCGCCTTTGCCCAGCGGCTGCAGCGCGGCGTCGGCATTCACCGACATGCCGTTGCTGGCCGGCACCGCACCGCCATCCATACTCAGCACCTGCCAGCGGTACAACTCGCCGCGAAAGCGGTTGGCCACCCGCAACGGCTCTACCGCGGAAATGAAGCCAATGGCGGAGAAACCGGGCAACAGCAAGAAATAGAAATCCTGGGGCATAGCGACAACTCGACGGCCACGGATGCAGGGTTAATAGCGCGCTGGTCGCCACTGTGCAAGTGCCGGTCGCCACAGTGCGATTTTTGCCCAGGGTACCCGCGTAGTTTGATCACACGGCACGCAGAGGCCGCCCCCTATAACAATTAGAACTGCCGTTGGAGGAGCCACCATGAACAGAATGATCAGCCGTAGCCTGCTGATGCTCGTCGGTACCGCAATCCTCAGCACCAACGTAATCGCCGCAGAACCGGCGGCCTGCAAGAACGTACGCCTTGGCGTGGTGAACTGGACCGATGTGATGGCCACCAGCGCCATGACCCAGGTCCTGCTCGATGGCCTGGGCTACAAGACCAAGCAGACCAGTGCCTCGCAACAGATCATTTTCGCCGGTATCCGCGACCAGCGCCTGGACATGTTCCTCGGCTACTGGAACCCGATCATGACCCAGACCATCACCCCGTTCATCGACGCCAAACAGGTCAAGGTCCTCGACCAGCCGAGCCTCGACGACGCCCGCGCGACCCTCGCCGTGCCCCAGTACCTGGCCGACAAGGGCCTGAAAACCTTTGCTGACATCGCCAAGTTCGAGAAGGAGCTTGGCGGCAAGATCTACGGCATCGAGCCAGGCTCCGGCGCCAACACCCAGATCAAGGCGATGATCAGCAAGAACCAGTTCGGCCTGGGCAAGTTCCAGTTGGTCGAATCCAGCGAGGCCGGCATGCTCGCTGCCGTCGACCGCGCTGTGCGGCGCAAGGAGGCGGTGGTGTTCTTCGGTTGGGCGCCGCACCCGATGAACGTCAACATCGACATGGCCTACCTCGGCGGCAGCGAGGGCGCCCTGGGCCCGGACGAAGGCCGCGCCTCGGTGTGGACCGTTACCGCCCCGGATTACGCCGAGCGCTGCCCGAACGTCAACCAGCTGCTGAGCAACCTGACCTTCAGCGCCGAAGACGAGAGCCGCATGATGCAACCGCTGCTTGACCACAAGGACGCGCTGGAGTCCGCCCGCCAGTGGCTCAAGGATCATCCACAAGACCAGAAACGCTGGCTTGAAGGGGTGACCACGTTTGACGGCAGGCCGGCCGCCGAAAACCTGCAACTGACCGCTAACTGACAACCCCCATCGCGGGGCAAGCCCGCTCCCACAGAGGAAATGGTCATCTGTGGGAGCGGGCTTACCCCGCGACGGCCCCAACTCGCCCGAAGGAAACCGCACATGAACCACGACGTCATCATCACCTGCGCCCTGACCGGCGCCGGCGACACCGCCAGCAAGAGCCACCTGGTCCCGGTGACCCCAAAACAGATCGCCGAAGCCGCGGTAGAGGCCGCCAAAGCCGGCGCAACAGTCGTCCACTGTCACGTCCGTGATCCACAAACCGGCCGCTTCAGCCGCGACGTCGCCTTGTACCGGGAAGTGATGGAGCGCATCCGCGAAGCGGACGTCGACATCATCGTCAACCTCACCGCCGGCATGGGCGGCGACCTGGAGATCGGCCCGGGCGAGACCCCACTGGAATTTGGTACCGGCACCGACCTGATCGGCCCGCTGGAGCGCCTGGCCCACGTCGAGGCGCTGCTGCCGGAAATCTGCACCCTGGACTGCGGCACCCTCAACTTCGGTGACGGCAACAGCATCTACGTCTCGACCCCGGCGCAACTACGCGCTGGCGCCAAGCGCATCACTGAACTCGGGGTCAAAGCCGAGCTGGAAATCTTCGACACCGGTCACCTGTGGTTTGCCAAACAGATGATCAAGGAAGGCCTGCTCGACGACCCATTGTTCCAGCTGTGCCTGGGCATTCCCTGGGGCGCCCCGGCCGATACCACCACCATGAAAGCCATGGTCGACAACCTGCCAGCGGGCGTGACCTGGGCCGGCTTCGGCATCGGCCGCATGCAGATGCCGATGGCCGCACAAGCGGTGCTGCTGGGCGGCAACGTGCGGGTCGGCCTGGAAGACAACCTGTACCTGGACAAGGGCGTGCTGGCCAGCAATGGCCAGTTGGTCGAGCGCGCCAGCGAGATTCTAAGCCGCCTCGGCGCACGGGTACTCACCCCTGCCGAAGGCCGCGCCAAAATGAACCTGACCCGTCGCTGATTGCTGGAGAAACCGATGAGCTTTATCACCGAGATCAAGACCTTTGCAGCCCTGGGCAGCGGCGTAATCGGCAGCGGCTGGGTGGCCCGCGCCCTGGCCCATGGCCTGGACGTGGTAGCCTGGGACCCGGCTCCCGGCGCCGAAGCGGCCTTGCGCAAGCGTATCGCCAACGCCTGGCCAGCCTTGGAGAAACAGGGCCTGGCGCCCGGCGCATCACAGGAGCGCCTGCGCTTTGTGGCAACTATCGAGGAATGCGTGCGCGATGCCGATTTCATCCAGGAGAGCGCACCCGAGCGCCTGGACCTCAAGCTTGACCTGCACAGCAAGATCAGCGCTGCGGCCAAGCCCAACGCGCTGATCGGTTCCAGCACTTCGGGGCTGTTGCCCAGCGAATTCTACGAGTCCTCGACCCATCCCGAGCGCTGCGTGGTCGGCCACCCGTTCAACCCGGTGTACCTGCTGCCGCTGGTGGAAATCGTCGGCAGCAACAAGACCGCGCCCGAGGCAATCGAAGCGGCAAAAACCGTCTACACCAGCCTCGGCATGCGCCCCTTGCACGTGCGCAAGGAAGTGCCCGGCTTTATCGCCGACCGCCTGCTCGAAGCGCTCTGGCGCGAGGCTCTGCACCTGGTCAACGACGGCGTGGCAACCACCGGTGAAATCGACGACGCCATTCGTTTCGGTGCGGGTTTGCGCTGGTCGTTCATGGGCACCTTCCTTACCTATACCCTGGCCGGTGGCGATGCCGGCATGCGCCACTTCATGGCCCAGTTCGGCCCGGCGCTGCAACTGCCCTGGACTTACCTGCCAGCACCGCAACTGACCGACGGGCTGATCGACGCCGTGGTCGAGGGCACCAGGGAACAACTGGGCGAACGCAGCATCAGCTCGCTGGAGCGCTATCGTGATGATTGCCTGCTGGCCGTGCTGGATGCGGTAAAAACCACCAAGGCCAAGCACGGCATGGCCTTCAGCGACTGACCGGAGTGCAGCGATGCCCGCATTGATCACCTACCAGACCCCGGTCCAGGCGGACTGGGTCGACTACAACGGGCATCTGCGCGATGCCTTCTACCTGCTGATCTTCAGCTACGCCACCGACGCCTTCATGGATCGCATCGGCCTGGACAGCGACAACCGCAGCGCCAGCGGCAACTCGCTGTTCACCCTGGAGTGCCACCTCAACTACCTGCACGAAGTGAAGCTCGGTACCCAGGTGTGGGTGCAGACCCAGATCATCGGCTTCGACCGCAAGCGCCTGCACCTGTATCACAGCCTGCATCGCGAAGGCTTTGACGAGGCGTTGGCGGCCAGTGAGCAGATGCTGTTGCATGTGGACCTGGCGGGGCCAAGGTCGGCGCCGTTTGCGCCCGGGGTGATGGAGCGGTTGCAGGGGATCGTGGATGAGCAGGTTGATCTGCCGGCGGCCGAGTTTGTTGGCCGGGTGATCGGGTTGCCAACGTAATCGCCCTATCGCTGGCAAGCCAGCTCCCACAGAAGCGGCGGTGATCCCTGTGGGAGCTGGCTTGCCAGCGATGAATCCAGCACCGATCCAAAGGCAAAAAATAACCCCGGCAAGCCGTGAAGCAACCGGGGCCAAGAGCGAGCATGAACATGCTTCAAGCGGAGGGTGACCAAACCTTCCTTTTCTGTGCATGGCCCCAGTGTGCAGCCTCCCCTCCCCGTCGATTTGCCCGAAAACGACCTGTGCTTAGGTAAAGCGGCCATTGCGACAATCTGCCCTTGCCGCAGTGCCTCGGCGCCCACAGAATCGAAGAAGATCACACCTGCAAACAAGGACAACAGCCATGATGCATGCGGATTTGATTGATCAGGACGACCTGCTGGGCCAGCTGCGCGCGCTGGGTTTCGAGATGCCGACAGATGCCAGTGCCGAGCAGGCCTGCGACTGTGCAGTGCGCGGTTTGAATGAGCCCCGGGCCAAAGCGTTAAAGGGCATGGTCGAGCAGATGTACAGAGGCAATGCGACCATTCTGCCCGCCGTGCGCCAGGCCATCGAAAAGCAGCTGTTGCCGGCGTTGGCGCAGTTCAACAGCAATCGCGGCTGACCCCATCGCTGGCAAGCCAGCTCCCACAGGATCGGCATGCACCGGACCTGTGGGAGCTGGCTTGCCAGCGATTGATTCAGCTCGGAATCAGAGCCTCACACTGGCAAACGTCGACTCGTTACGCGCCTGGCTCAATGCCGACATCGGCCCGGCCAGCGGCGACAGCACCAGCGCCTGCGGGATCGGCATCATCGCCACCTGCTGCGCAGTGTTGGAGCCCACACGCTCGTCACGCGGCGGAATACCGAAGTACTCGCGGTAGCACTTGGAGAAATGCGGCGTAGAGACAAAGCCGCACACCGAAGCCACTTCGATGATCGACATCGGCGTCTGCTTGAGCAATTGCCGGGCGCGAATCAGGCGCAGCTTCAGGTAGTAGCGCGATGGCGAGCAGTGCAGGTACTTCTGGAACAGGCGCTCGAGCTGGCGTCGCGACACCGCCACATAAACCGCAAGTTCGTCCAGATCGATCGGCTCTTCCAGGTTGGCCTCCATCAGCGCGACGATTTCCTGCAGCTTCGGCTGGTTGGTGCCAAGCATGTGCTTGAGCGGCACGCGCTGGTGATCCTGTTCGTTGCGGATGCGCTCGTAGACGAACATCTCGGAGATCGCCGCCGACAGCTCGCGGCCATGATCACGGCTGATCAGGTGCAGCATCATGTCCAGCGGCGCAGTACCGCCAGAGCTGGTGAAGCGGTTACGGTCGAGGGTGAACAAACGGGTACTCATGCTCACCCGCGGGAAGGCTTCCTGCATCGCCGCCAGGCATTCCCAGTGCACGCTGCAATCGAAGCCATCGAGCAGACCGGCACAGGCCAGGGCCCAGCTGCCGGTGCACACCGCACCCAGGCGACGGGACTGACGCGCCTGGCTTTGCAGCCAGGTGACGTGCTCGCGGGTCACGGTGCGCTGGATGCCAATGCCGCCGCAGACAATCACGGTGTCCATGGCCGGTGCCTTGTGCATTGCTGCATCGGGGGTGATCTGCAAGCCGTCGCTGGCCCACACCTGGCCGCCGTCCACGCTCAAGGTGCTCCAGCGGTACAGCTCGCGGCCGGACAGCTGGTTGGCCATGCGCAGCGGCTCAACAGCGGAAGCCAGGGAAATCAGCGTGAAATTGTCCAGCAGCAGAAAGCCGATGGATTGGGGCGTGCGGTTCTGGGTTGGGGTCCCGGAGTTGTACGACGTCATCGCGGTATCTCCTCACACAATGCAGGTTGTGCCTCAGGCAGGCACGGGCTTTTTTGTCACGGCCCCGATTCGGATGCAGGGGCTTTGCCAATCACAACGCAATTGCCATGCCTGAAATTGAATGGCCATTCAATAAAACCCAAAAACGACGTCGCGCAGCGTCTATACAGCCCTTGTTCCCAGGCACGCTTATAAACGCAAACGACCGACCTAGTGCCGGTCTGTAGGACGCGTGAGCAATTCGGTAGCACTTGTGTGAAGGATGCCCAGAAACGACATGGGCAACTGTCACCCAAGGCGTCAGGCGCCGGGGTAACAGCGGGTTACTTGAGGTGAGATGGGCCAGCGCGCCAAAAGGCAGCGCGCAGGCCAAGGGCGAACGAAAACGGCGCAGGCCACCTCAACGTTTCAACATTCAATGGCGCTGACCGCCAGGCCACCGCGCGAAGTTTCCTTGTACTTGTCGTGCATGTCGGCGCCGGTATCGCGCATGGTGCGGATCACCCGGTCGAGGGAGATGAAATGCTCGCCATCACCGCGCAGGGCCATCTGCGCCGCATTGATCGCCTTGACCGCGGCAATCGCATTGCGCTCGATGCACGGCACCTGCACCAGCCCGCCGACCGGGTCGCAGGTCAGCCCGAGGTTGTGCTCAAGACCAATCTCGGCGGCGTTTTCCAGTTGCCCAGGGGTGGCCCCGAGCACTTCGGCAAGACCGGCCGCAGCCATGGCACAGGCCGAACCGACTTCACCCTGGCAACCGACTTCGGCACCGGAGATCGAAGCGTTCTTCTTGCACAGGATGCCCACCGCTGCAGCACCGAGGAAGAAGTCGACGACATTGGCCTCGCTGACTTCGTCGCTAAAACGCATGTAATAGTGCAGCACCGCCGGAATGATCCCCGCCGCGCCATTGGTCGGCGCGGTGACCATGCGCCCGCCGGCGGCGTTCTCTTCGTTGACCGCCAGGGCATAGAGGTTGACCCACTCCATGGCGCTCAGGGTCGAGCCGATCACGTTGGGCTTGTTCAGCTCCTGCAGGCTGCGGTGCAACTTGGCCGCGCGGCGTTTCACATTGAGCCCGCCAGGCAGGACGCCTTCGTACTTGAGGCCGTTTTCGACACAGGCCTGCATGGCATGCCACAGCTTCAAAAGCCCGGCGCGAATCTCTGCCTCGCTGCGCCAGACCTTTTCGTTTTCCAGCATCAATTGCGACACCCGCAGGTCGTTTTGCTTGCACAACTCAAGCAGTTCCACGGCACTGTTGAAATCGTAGGGCAACACGGTGTTGTCGGCGTCCAGCACGCCGCTGGCGGCCTGGGCTGCATCGACGACAAAGCCGCCGCCCACCGAGTAATAGGTATCGCGGTGCAGCTCGCCAGCGGCGCCTTCGGCGGTCAGTGTCATGGCGTTGGGGTGATACGGCAGGTTCTCGTCGAGCAGCAGCATGTCGCGGGCCCAGACGAAGCCGACCTCGAACCGGCCGTCGAGCAGCAAGGTGTCTGTTTCGCGCAGGGCGTTGATGCGTGGGCCAATCTGCGAGGGGTCGATGGCGTCCGGCCATTCACCCATCAGGCCCATGATCACCGCGTTGTCGCTGCCATGGCCAATACCGGTGGCCGACAGCGAGCCGTACAGGCGTACTTCGATGCGCCGCACCTGCGCAAGCTCGCCGCGCTCGCGCAAGCCCTGGACGAACAGTGCTGCGGCGCGCATGGGCCCGACGGTATGGGAACTGGATGGGCCAACGCCGATCTTGAACAGGTCGAACACACTGATGGCCATGCCACCTACCTCCTGAATGTACAGCCTGAATGTGCAGCCCCGCAGCCCAAGCCAAGGGCGCCGCAACTGCTACGCTGATTAGGCGGCAATCCGCCGATTCCGCGCATCATCAGGCTTTTGCCAGGACCTCTGACGTCTGCAACCGACGCGTTCTTGCCCAGCAACGCCGCCAGCTGTCAGCCGCGCTTGTGCGCCGTTTTTTTGCGGTGCAGAGGTGCCGAAACTGCGTTTACAGGGTGGGATAAAGCTGTAAACGACCTCATCGACACTGGATGCGACCCTGTCTGTACTGGATACGACGCACCCTGTAGGCGTTTGATTTTCGCTGTTAGATGATCGGTATCGACTCGATTGCACGGCAGCCGTCCCGCTATCGCCCGATAGTCAGGCCCGACCGAATGCAAACCATAAAGCACGGCGGTCCCGTGGGACATCCGAGAAAAAAACCCAGGAGTCCATCGAATGAAAGGTTCACCCTCGCTATTGCTGGCCGCAGTGCTGAGTCTGCCGGTGCTGGCCCAGGCCGCCGAGCCCGAGCAGTGCCAGACCGTCAACTTCTCCGATGTCGGCTGGACCGACATCACCGTGACCACCGCGGTCACCAGCGTCGTGCTCCAGTCGCTGGGCTACAAGACCAAGACCACGATGATTTCGGTACCGGTGACCTACAAGTCGCTGGCCGATGGCAAGAACATGGACGTGTTCCTCGGCAACTGGATGCCGACCATGGAAAACGACATCAAGCAGTACCGTGATGCCGGCACCGTGGAAACCGTACGGGCCAACCTGGAGAACGCCAAGTACACCCTGGCCGTGCCCCAGGCGCTGTATGACAAGGGCCTGAAGAACTTCGCCGACATTGCCAAGTTCAAGAAGGAACTGGACGGCAAGATCTACGGCATCGAGCCGGGTAACGACGGCAACCGCACCATCCAGAGCATGATCGACAAGAACGCCTTCGGCCTCAAGGACGCCGGCTTCAAGGTGGTCGAATCCAGCGAGGCCGGCATGCTCTCGCAAGTGGAGCGTGCCCAGCGCCGCGACACCGCCGTGGTATTCCTGGGCTGGGAACCGCACCCGATGAACACCCGCTTCAAGATGAAGTACCTGGACGGCGGCGATGACTTCTTCGGCCCCGAATATGGCAAGGCCACCGTCCTCACCAACACCCGCAAGGGCTATGTGCAGGAATGCAGCAACGTCGGCCAGTTGCTGAAGAACCTGTCCTTTACCCTCGACATGGAAAGCACCCTGATGGGCAACGTCCTGGACGACAAGATGAAACCCGACGCTGCAGCCAAGGCCTGGCTGAAGAAGAACCCGCAGGTGCTCGACACCTGGCTGGCCGGGGTTACCACCGTTGACGGCAAGCCTGGCCTGGAGGCAGCCAAAGCCAAACTCACGCAGTAAGCACTGCCTGCGGCGGGCTGGTCCCGCCGCAGGCTGTCTTCAAACTTTTGCAGGTGGACGCTCGCTATCATGCTGATCGATGAAAAACTCCCTCTGGGCCAGTACATCGCAGGCTTCGTTGAATGGTTGACGCAACACGGCGCCAACTACTTCGATGCCTTCGCGGCAGCACTGGAATATATGATTCATGGCGTGACCGGGGCACTGACCTGGTTCAATCCCTTCGTCCTGATCGGCCTGGTTGCAGTGATCGCGCACCTGATCCAGCGCAAATGGGCGCTGACCGCATTCTGCGTACTGTCATTCCTGCTGATCCTCAACCTCGGCTACTGGCAGGAGACCATGGAGACCCTGGCCCAGGTGCTGTTTGCCACCCTGGTCTGCGTGGCCATCGGCGTGCCGCTGGGCATCCTCGCCGCACACAAACCGATGTTCTACACCGCCATGCGCCCGGTCCTCGACCTGATGCAGACGGTACCTACCTTCGTTTACCTGATCCCGACCCTGACCCTGTTCGGTCTGGGGGTGGTCCCCGGACTGATCTCGACGGTGGTGTTCGCCATCGCTGCGCCAATCCGCCTGACCTACCTGGGTATCTGTGATGTACCCCAGGAACTGCTCGACGCCGGCAAGGCCTTCGGTTGCTCACGCCGCCAGCTGCTGTCGCGCATCGAACTGCCCCACGCCATGCCGAGCATCGCCGCCGGCGTCACCCAATGCATCATGCTGTCGCTGTCGATGGTGGTGATTGCCGCGCTGGTGGGTGCCGATGGCCTGGGCAAACCCGTGGTCAACGCATTGAACACTGCCGATATCGCTCTGGGCTTCGAAGCGGGTCTGGCGATCGTGTTGCTGGCGATCATGCTCGACCGTATCTGCAAACAACCCGACGCGCCGGTAAGGAGTGAAGCATGAGCATTATTCGCTTCGAAGACGTAGACGTTATCTTCTCCAGCCGACCGCGCGAGGCCCTGAGCCTGCTCGATCAGGGCCTTTCACGCGAACAGATCCTGAAGCAGACCGGCCTGGTGGTCGGGGTCGAAAAAGCCAACCTGGACATCAACAAGGGCGAGATCTGCGTATTGATGGGCCTGTCCGGTTCAGGCAAATCCAGCCTGCTGCGTTGCATCAACGGCCTCAACACCGTCAGCCGCGGCAAGCTGTTCGTCGAGCATGAAGGCTCGCATATCGACATCGCCCACTGCACCCCGGTGGAACTGAAGATGATGCGCACCAAGCGCATCGCCATGGTGTTCCAGAAGTTCGCCCTGATGCCCTGGTTGACGGTGCGCGAGAACATCAGCTTCGGCCTGGAAATGCAGGGCCGCCCAGAGAAGGAACGGCGCAAGCTGGTCGACGAGAAACTCGAGCTGGTGGGCCTGACCCAGTGGCGCAACAAGAAGCCTGACGAGTTATCAGGCGGCATGCAGCAGCGGGTCGGCCTGGCCCGGGCGCTGGCCATGGATGCCGACATCCTGCTGATGGACGAACCCTTCTCGGCCCTCGACCCGCTGATCCGGCAAGGCCTGCAGGACGAGCTGCTGGAACTGCAACGCAAGCTGAACAAGACCATCGTCTTCGTCAGCCACGACCTGGACGAGGCACTGAAGCTCGGCAGCCGCATTGCGATCATGAAAGACGGCAAGATCATCCAGTACAGCAAGCCGGAAGAGATCGTCCTCAACCCGGCCGACGATTACGTGCGCACCTTCGTCGCCCACACTAACCCGCTCAACGTGCTCTGTGGCCGCAGCCTGATGCGAACCCTGGACAAGTGCAAGCGCATCAATGGTTCGGTGTGCCTGGACCCGGGCGGTGATTCCTGGCTCGACCTGGCCGAAGGCAACACCATCAAGGGTGCGCGCCAGGGTGCCAACGGCATGGACCTGCAGAACTGGGCACCGGGTCAAGCCGTGGAAGGCCTGGGCCGCAAACCGACCCTGGTCGATGCCAAAATCGGCATGCGCGAAGCCCTGCAGATCCGTTACCAGACCGGCAACAAGCTGGTGCTTCAGGAAGGCAATACCGTGGTGGGGATTCTCGGTGACAGCGAGCTGTACCACGCGCTGCTGGGCAAGAACCTGGGTTGAACGCTATCGCGGGGCACTTGTGGGAGCCGGCAACGCCGGCTCCCACAAAGCCTCAGCGAACGACGATACCCTGCCTGGCCATGAACGCCTTGGCCTCAGGCACCGTGTACTCACCGAAGTGGAAGATACTCGCCGCCAGCACTGCGCTGGCATGACCTTCGATAATTCCGTCGGCCAGGTGCTGCAGGTTGCCCACACCTCCGGAAGCAATCACCGGAATACCCAAGGCATCGCTGATGGCCCGGGTTACACCCAGGTCAAAGCCATTCTTCATGCCGTCCTGGTCCATGCTGGTCAGCAGGATCTCGCCGGCCCCCAGGCCTTCCATCTTCTTCGCCCACTCCACTGCGTCCAGGCCGGTAGGCTTGCGTCCGCCGTGGGTGAAGATCTCCCAGCGCGGGGTTTCGCCCGGGCCTGAGACCTTCTTGGCATCAATGGCTACCACGATGCACTGCGAACCGAAGTGCGCGGCAGCTTCGCCAACGAACTCCGGGTTGAACACCGCGGCGGTGTTGATCGAGACCTTGTCGGCACCGGCATTGAGCAGGTTGCGGATGTCCTGCACGCTACGCACGCCGCCGCCTACGGTCAGCGGGATAAACACCTGGCTGGCCATGCGCTCGACGGTATGCAGGGTGGTGTCACGGCCATCGACGCTGGCGGTGATGTCGAGGAAAGTAATCTCGTCAGCACCCTGTTCATCGTAGCGCCGGGCGATTTCCACCGGGTCGCCGGCATCGCGGATGTTCTCGAACTTGACGCCCTTGACCACCCGGCCGTTGTCGACGTCGAGGCAAGGGATGATGCGCTTGGCCAGTGCCATGTGGGAATCCTCAGCCTTTGTAGCTGTCGCAGAAGGCTTGCGCCTCGGCGACATCCAGGGTGCCTTCGTAGATGGCGCGGCCGGTGATCGCACCGATAATGCCCGGCGCCTTGGCGTCGAGCAGGGCCTTGATATCACCGAGGTTGTGGATACCGCCGGAGGCGATTACCGGGATCTTGGTGGCAGCGGCCAGAGCTGCGGTGAACGGCACGTTGCAGCCCTGCATCATGCCGTCTTTGGCGATGTCGGTGTAGACGATGGCCGAGACGCCGTCGGCTTCGAAACGCTTGGCCAGGTCGATGACCTGCACCGAGCTGACTTCAGCCCAGCCGTCGGTGGCGACGAAGCCGTCTTTGGCATCCAGGCCCACGATCACTTTGCCCGGGAAGGCGCGGCAGGCTTCGGCAACGAACTCTGGCTCCTTGACCGCCTTGGTACCGATGATCACGTAGCTGACGCCGGCCTTGACGTAGTGCTCGATGGTTTCCAGCGAACGGATGCCGCCACCGATCTGGATCGGCAGGGTCGGGTAGCGCTTGGCAATCGCGGTGACCACTTCACCGTTGACCGGCTGGCCTTCGAAGGCGCCGTTGAGGTCAACCAGATGCAGCCGGCGGCAGCCCCCTTCAACCCATTTGGCGGCCATGCTGACCGGGTCGTCGGAGAATACCGTGGAGTCTTCCATGCGGCCCTGGCGCAGGCGTACGCAAGCACCGTCCTTGAGATCGATAGCGGGGATAATCAGCATCTGCAAAACCTGTCTATTCGGTAAACAGTGATGCTCGAAAAGTCAGTTCTTCTCGAGCGCCCACAGGTCGCTTTCAATGCTTTCGAACCGTTCCTTGAGGTGGTTCTGCACATCGAAAATCGCCCTGTTGTAGTAGTGCGGGGCAATCTCTTTGGTGAACAGCTCCAGGACCTCGGCCACCTCGAACGACCCCAGTTGCAGCTCGAAACGGTCTTCGAGAAAGCGCTTGAGGGTATCGAGCGCTTCGCGTTCCTGTTCCGGCGCCAGTGTGAGGATCGGCGGCTTGGCCCTGGACTTGCCCATTACCAGCGCCCGTCCCAGGCGGCGAAGTTCTGCAGCAGCTGCAGGCCATGGGTATGGCTCTTCTCCGGGTGGAACTGCACGGCAAAGCGCGAGCCTTCGGCCAGCGCTGCGGCAAAGTCGACGCCGTAGTGACCGCTACCCACCACCTGGCCCGGCTTGCCGGCGGTGATGTAGTAGCTGTGCACGAAGTAGAAGCGCGCACGCTCGGGGATGTTGTGCCACAGCGGGTGGTCGATGCTCTGGACGACTTCGTTCCAGCCCATGTGCGGCACCTTCAGGTGCTCGCCGTCTTCGTGCAGGTCTTTGCCGAAGAAGCGCACATTGCCCGGGAACAGGCCGATGCAGTCGACGCCGTCGTTCTCTTCGCTGTGATCGAGCAAGGCTTGCATGCCAACGCAGATGCCAAGGAACGGACGGTCCTGGCTGACTTCACGCACCAGGCTGTCGAAGCCCAGGCGGCGGATTTCAGCCATGCAATCGCGGATCGCGCCGACGCCCGGGAACACCACGCGATCCGCTTCGCGAATCACGTCGGCGTCGCTGGTGATCAGGACCTTGCCGGCGCCTACGTGCTCAAGGGCCTTGGCCACCGAGTGCAGGTTACCCATGCCATAGTCGATAACGGCAACCGTCTGCATTACAGGCAACCCTTGGTCGATGGCATCTGCCCGGCCATGCGCTCATCCAGCTCGATGGCCATGCGCAGCGCGCGGCCGAAGGCCTTGAACACGGTCTCGATCTGGTGGTGGGTGTTGTGCCCACGCAGGTTGTCGATGTGCAGGGTGACGTTGGCGTGGTTGACGAAGCCCTGGAAGAACTCCTGGAACAGGTCGACATCGAAGCCACCGACCGACGCGCGGGTATACGGTACGTGCATCTGCAGGCCCGGGCGGCCGGAGAAGTCGATGACCACCCGCGACAGCGCTTCGTCCAGCGGCACGTAGGCATGGCCGTAGCGGCGGATGCCCTTCTTGTCGCCGATGGCCTGGTTGAAGGCCTGGCCCAGGGTGATACCGACGTCTTCGACGGTATGGTGATCGTCGATATGCAGGTCGCCCTTGCACTCGATATCGAGGTCGATCAGCCCATGTCGGGCGATCTGGTCGAGCATATGTTCAAGGAAAGGCACACCGATATCGAATCGGGCCTTGCCGCTGCCATCCAGGTTGATCGAGGCCTTGATCTGGGTCTCCAGAGTATTGCGCTCGACGGAAGCCTTACGTTCGACCATCACCAGCTCCGCAAAATCATTGGGCGAAAAAGGTGATCATTATAGGCCCAGAAGCGCCCGGCTTGAAACGCAGATGACGCGTGGCAGGGAATTTAGTCGGGCCGCTGTGCGGCCCATCGCTGGCAAAGCCAGCTTGTGTCTTGAGGTAGGAATAGAATCAGAAGTGAGAGCGGTGAATGGCAAGCTGTACGCCGGTAGTGCTTAAAGCACGTGTGGGAGCAAAGCTGCCATTCACCTCTCCACTCTGGCCCGAGCCCGAACAGTTGATTGAGCGCCTCTCGAATCACAAGCGTGGGCCAAGCCAGAGCGCTCTCACAACTGAGTGTAAGAGGGTTCAGCCATGTTGTCTTCTGTTGGAATCGACACTGCCAAA